>JAPZAR010000006.1 GCA_027460535.1 Candidatus Methanoperedens sp. | reverse complement strand
CAACACTGCTCCACCGGCCGTTCAGCGGATAGTATGGTTTGGATGGATCAGTCCTCGGTGCTGAAGCCATGCCTTTGACATTAACCGTATATGTACCATTGAGGTTTGAAGTATTTATGCTGGCGTAAACAGGTTGGTTCTGTAAACTGAACCTTCCATTGCCCGGTGACATATTTGTCCAATCAATTACTATACCGGAATTATTGGTGACCTGATACTGAGCCGCTGCTATCTGCATATTTTCGTCAAAAACTGTAGCCTGAACCTGTGCCGGACTTCCCATGTTTACAGGCGTGGTTACTGATAACCCGGAAACTCCCGGCGGGTTACTCGGGAACGGGTCTGGAGTAACTGCATGATTATCTGCGTTGTTATGGCATTCCCCGCAAATATTCAGATCGTTCTCATGGGCTTCCCCGGGTGCATGGAATGGTAAATCCGGGAGATTGGCTGAATAATGGCAGGTCAAACAATTCTTTCCAGCAGCAGTTCCTTTGGGCCCATTTGGATGGTATCTTAAATTAACGATTAATGGCGGAGGGGTCACATTTAATGGTCTTGGCTGAGAGTCGCCTGCAATATGGCACCATTTGCAATCTGTTTTCCCGTGACTTAATCCATTTTTGATCAGATTAGGGTTGGTGGGATGAACTGGCCCGGTTCCTGAACTCGTATGGCAATCCTGGCAGAAATAGGTGTTGCTTTGATTTGCTGCTCCCAGTACCATGCTCATTGTTCCGTTGGCCGCACCATAGTGGCATGTTTTACAATCAGCATCCGTGACATTACCCGTGTCATCCGAGGTATTTACGTTTGCATGCAATCCGAATAGGCTTGTATTCGTATAATACCGTGTTGCGTTATTTGAATGACATCCTATGCATCCACCGGTCGTTGTGGGCGTGGGATCATGAAGTTTCTGCGGCTGTGTACCCGGGACATTGACTCCGTGGCAGCCAGAGCAGTCCGCAGTGACCATGCCTGTGGTATCATGTGGAGGATTTGGAGCTGATACAAATTGAGGAGCTTTCTGGACATGGCAGAGAACGCAATCGGCTTTTGCAGTTCCATCAAACGCATCTCCTAATTCTGTTGTGAGTTCATGGAAAGACGAAGTATCATTTGCCCGGGGATCCGCTGATACACTGGAATTTGTGTGGCATGTCCTGCATGTGGCATTTCCATTCCAGCCCGGGTCATCATGATTGAACCGGGGAATTGTCTTGTTCAAGGCCGGGAATGGAGAGCTTGCATTCGGTCCATGGCAATAATCACAATATTTCGATGTTGGAACTGCGGGTCTTTGTGCATAGTGAGAAGTTACGTTGGGGATTCCTGCTCCTGGATTTACTGTGACTTTGCTGTGACAATCCAGGCAGGAATAATTTGTTACAGCAGGCAGGTGCGTGCGAACCTTCGGCGCCTGCGGGGCATCGGGCTGACCGCTCCCTGTGTGGCAGTCAGCGCACTGCCGGATATTGCTCCTGTTCATATCCCTGTTAAAATGGCATGTCCAGCAATCGCTGTTGTTTAGTGAATTATTTCCCTCGGTTGTATTAATATTAACATGGACACCCTGGCCAAAAGCGGTTCTGTTGACATCGCCAGGTGCACTATCTACATGGCATCGCACACAGTCCTCATGATTTTCACCGACGTGGCATATTAGACAATTTCTTATTACTTCAGGATAATAAATTTGACTTTGATTATCATATTTCATGGGATGGCAGTTTGTACATTGAAATGTGCCTTTTGCCACCAAAAGATGGTGTCTGTTTGCCAAATCGCTACCATGGCAACCTCTACAATCTTGTTCTGTATTATAAGAAGGATACGCTAAAGTGTGTTGGATAAATGCGAGATTCATCAGCAAAATAGTAAAAATCACTATCAACCTTCTGTTATTTACCATTCCTATAACTCCTATCCTTCATTAACTGCAACTTTTTGATCGCGACGTATCCTATTTTACTGGAATGAAACCAATTTTGTGTATAATTAGTTAAGAAACTTTTCTATTTAAGCTTGCGTTTTTGATGCTTTTCCATAAATGGCAAGGGCAGACCATTAAAATTTGATTATATTTCAAAGATTGAATAACTGAAAGATATATGAAGATTTAAAGATTTGCCTTAATTGTATTGTAGAGATTCGATCTGTATGCCATGACAAAATAGAACATATGATGTGAGCGTGTGAGAGAGAATCATCGCCGTGGATGCCCGCCGATTCACGGCTGACCGCGGATGCCTAACTCATCCTGAATTGCATGATGGCTCAATTCAACTTCATATCCGGAGAGTAAAAACTACCTGTGACCATTTCTCCTGTAATCCATGGCAACTAGCAGCACCACCACGAACAGGCATCCGATGAAAAACAAAATGCCCGGATGGGCATATATCATATCTTCGATTCTCGTAAGAGTATCCGTCTCTGCTATTGGCGTTGCATTAAGGACGGGAGCGCCCGGCGCCACGGCCTTGCCCGAGATGGCTGCGCTCTGCGTCATTCCCCTTACAGTTTCGTTCATCACAGCCGTCGTGTTAACCTCTGATTCCTTTATCGATACAGTGGGAATAGGACCGACCCTTCTTGTGAAGAACTCGATAAGACCTGAAGCAAAAAAAGCCGCGAGCATCACGCCGAGATACTTCCTGAGTATATCTGCCACTGATTTTTTATCGGTTTTCTCAGGTACCACCACAATGAGTTTTCTCACCGGCCCGTAAATCTTTACTTCGCGGCCCTTCTCGCTGTATTTTATCTTTTCCACTTTGATAAGCCCCACGCTTTCCAGATTCTCAAGGTTGTACATAATGGTGGAGATGGGAGCATTCAAACGCCCTCCAATATCCGAGGCAGAAAGAGGCACGTCAGCCAGCATCTCAATTATCTGGCGGGCAGTGTCGTTGGATATTACCTGGGTTATCTTCTTGGATTCATCTCCCAGAGGTAGTATGAGGAGCTTCTCCTCGGGAGGGCTGGTAACGTTTTCTGGCATTTTATTATTAATTGTCAAGGATATTAAAAGAGATTTCTATGACTTCAAATCAATTTGAAGTCTAAAATGACTCTATGCATTTTTGATATGTTGATGCATAGAACGCGAAGGGCGAAAAAGCTGAAGGTTTATAGAAATCCTTACATCTTTTTGCGGCATTGTAGCCTCCATGTCTATCGATGAAAAGATGCACGCAATATTGGATGCGCTCTTGCAGAGAGGCGGCGTTCTCGTAGCTTTTTCTGGCGGCGTGGACAGCTCGGTTCTTTCGGCGCTTGCGTACAGGGCGCTGGGGGATAATGCTATTGCGGTCACAGCTGACTCTTTCACGCTCGCGCCGGGTGAGCTTGAGTGTGCAAAAAAGGTTGCAGAGGAGATCGGGATAAGGCATGTTGTGATATCTTATGATGAGCTCGACGAGCCGGGATTTTCAAGAAACCCTGTGGATAGATGCTATTACTGCAAAAAAGGGTTAATGCGGGAGTTAAAAAAGATTGCCGCAGAATATGGCATTGAGACAATTGTTGAGGGGACGAATATCTCAGAACTTAAAGGCCACAGGCCGGGTCACAGGGCGATAATGGAGGAGGGAATCTATAATCCATATGTTGAATTCAATGTTACAAAGGAGGAAATACGCGAAATGGCTCGCAGATTAAATCTATCGGTTGCAGAAAAACCCTCGATGGCGTGTCTTTCCTCTCGTTTCCCCTACGGACAGGCTATAACGCATGAAGCCCTCAGTCGAGTGGGTAAAGCGGAGGAATATCTCCGGAATACGGGGTTCAATGTCGTGAGGGTACGTGACCATGCGGGAATTGCACGAATCGAACTCATGCCAGATGAGATGGCGCGGTTTCTGGGAATGCGCGAGGCTGTCGTGAATGAGTTCAAAAAGCTCGGGTTTGCCTATATCACCCTTGATCTGATGGGTTTCAGGAGCGGGAGCATGGACGAGGTACTGTAGATCATTTTTTCGGTTTATAGAACAGCACGATCCTGTACTCCCCCGGCGCCCTGTCCATCTTCCTGGTTAGCAGGTAACCCGGAGTAACATCCGAAGGCTGGAACCAGTACCAAGACATCTTCGCACTGTCAAGCCTCTCATAATCAGTACGCAGGTGGCGCTTCACTACAGTCGCATCCGATTCGTTCCCGTCGGAATCATGCACAACGATAAGTGGAGCATTGAGTTCCGAGTTAATGCTCACCTTCCACCTGACATTGCCGTAGTGGCGCAAATACCACAGGAACTGTGTTTCCATCTCAGGGTCCGTTACCTGGATTTCGGTTGACTGGTTGCTGTATTGTCTTGATATTTCGGATATCTTGCTTATGAAAAGAGAATACTTCTGCGGGGGCTGCGCCGCCTGTATTAATGGCTCTGCCGGGTTGGTGTAATCATAATAGTTCAAGAACATGCTTGAATAGACTGAATAAGAGGAACTCGCTACGAGAAAAATAATCACAAAAGCACCCACGCGAGTGTCAAACCTCAGTCGGGGCAATAGTTCACCCAGGTATGCTCCTGCAATTATAACAAGCGGCAGCAGCGGGTTAAGGATGAGCCACGGTACTTTCTCCTGTAAATATGAATAGATTATCAGGTTGGTGATCGTCCAGTAACCAAGGAAGGTCATGAGAATATCATTTTTTTTATAATAATGGATAATACCGGCAAATCCGAAGACGAACACTGGAAGTTCATAAAGCGCCATTATGGGGAGATAAAAATACATCGGACCGCCGATGCGCTCTATCCTGTGCATCTCAACCCAGTGGGATACCGCTTTTATGAAAGCTACCTTCATGCCATAGAGATCAAAAACCTTGCCGGTATAAAACAGAGAATAAACGACAAGCACAACAATAATGAAAAATACTCCCTCGCCAGCAACAATCAAGACTTTTTTGTCAAGCTTTCTTATTTTCGAAAAAAGACCTGAATACCACCTTTCACGGATAAAGAACAGGAAAAGGAAAAGGAGGATCAATCCCATAGCTATATAAGCATTTTCTTTAAGCGCTGCCATAGATGCAAGCGACACACCTGCTAAGAACAAATAGAAAGGACGAAAAATGGAATAACCATATTCGATATGTTTTTCTCCATACTTTATTAATATTAATGTAGCCAGCAGTAAGAGCAGTAATATAATCAATGCCAAAAAAATTGCATTAATTGCATTCTCTTTAATTGCCGCAGATGATGCAGGCAAAATAGTATAAAATACCACGGCCGAAATGAGCAAAAGGGTCCCTAAAAGCAGATGAGAAACCTTGATAA
Organism: Candidatus Methanoperedens sp.; assembly: GCA_027460535.1. Taxonomy (NCBI): domain Archaea; kingdom Methanobacteriati; phylum Methanobacteriota; class Methanomicrobia; order Methanosarcinales; family Candidatus Methanoperedentaceae; genus Candidatus Methanoperedens; species Candidatus Methanoperedens sp. The sequence continues at coordinate 106,686 of JAPZAR010000006.1, read as the reverse complement.
TTGATCGTCTGACATCTATATATTTCTCTGCATACTTTATCACGCATACCAGCATTAGCAAAGTAAAGAATGAGATGAAAATGTCCTCTCTATAGAACCGCGAGTAATACAGGAACGAAGGGGAAAAAGCAAAAAAGAAAGCCGAAATAACCAGCCCTGTTTTTCCTATGTATTTCCGAAGAGGGATAAGAAAAAATATTATCGAAGCGCCAAGAAGCGCGGGAAGCAGGCGCGCTGAATATATGGTATCACCCAAACGCCTGAACATCTCCGCCGTCGCATAGTAAATGAATGGCCCGTGGAACGCGGGGTCGTATGAATAAACATTGTCATTGAACAATTTGTACGTGAAATAACCTACAGCGGCTTCATCGTGATGGAAAACCCTTTCATCCAGATGGTAGAGGCGCAGGAAAAACGCCGAAGCAATTATCAGAATAAAAACAGAGTAAAGACCAAAATCCTTTTTTTCCATTACCTCAAAAATAGTTAAAACATATTCATAGCATTTATGGTTTGATGGGGGGATGATAGTTCAATGCCAAAGATCAGGGTAAAGTTGTTCGCAAATCTTCGCGAATATACAAAAACCAAAGAGCTTGATATGGAAGGCGATACTGTTAATGATGTTCTTGTGGATCTTTGCAGAATGTTCCCCGGATTGGAAGCCATGGTCTTTAAAGACGAAAATTTGCATGGCTATATCAATGTATTTCTGAACGGGAGGAATATTCTTGAAAAGGAAGGATTGAAAACGCCTCTTGTGCAAAATGACGAAATTGCCATTTTTCCTCCAGTTTCAGGAGGATGATGTTCAAGAAAAGGATGAATGCCGATGATGCTAAAAAGCTGTTCTTGAATGCGATAAATCCCATTACAGCTTCCGAGATTATCCCGGTCGAGGAGTGTGACGGGAGGGTCAACTCCCTGGATATTATTTCCAGTGTCGATGTGCCTCATTTCCGGCGCGCCGCCATGGATGGTTTCGCCGTGAAGGCTTCAGACACCCTTGGTGCTGGCGGCGGTTCCCCTGTTGTTTTGAAATTGGGGCAAAGCATTGAAAAAGGAACCTGCGTGCGAGTACATACGGGCTCGCCCGTGCCTGAGGGGGGAGACGCTGTGGTAATGCTGGAGGATACGGTTTCCCGAGGGGATGATATTGAGATATTTACCCAGGTTCATCCTTTCAAGAACGTAGGGGAAATCGGGGAAGATATCAGTAAGGGAGAGGTTATTCTAAATGAAGGGCAGAAGCTTCGTCCCTGCGATATCGCGGTTCTCGCTTCGATGGGAATTGAATCTATAAGTGTCCAGAGAAAACCATATGTGGCTATAATCCCGACAGGCGAAGAGCTTGTCCGGAGGGGAGAAAGAGAACTAAAACCAGGCGAGGTTTATGAGTCCAACGGATTGATGGCATCCCTCTATATTAGAAAATGGGGAGGGATCCCGAAGCTCCATGAAATCGTGACCGATGAACCTGAAAAGATAAGAGAAGCTATCATTTCAAATCTTGATTCGGATATGATCCTGGTCAGCGGCGGGACCTCGGTTGGCAGAAGGGATCATGTTCCTGCTGTCGTAGATTCCCTGGGAAAGTTGATCGCCCATGGCATTGGAATCAGCCCGGGAAAGCCCACTGCGCTGGGCATCGTCAAGGACAAGCCCGTTGTGTGCATGCCCGGATATCCCGTTGCAGGATTTGTAGCCCTCTACTTTTTTGCCCGCCCGGCGCTGCAAAAGCTCGGGCAAATCCCAAAAGAGCCGGAAAGGACTGCCCGTGCTGTGCTGGTTGAAAAAATACCGTCAAGGACGGGCTTCAAGACGTTTGCACGTGTCAAGTTAAATAACGGAAAAGCTATCCCTGTTGCAGTATCAGGCGCGGGGGTACTGAGCTCGGTGTCAAAAGCCGATGGTTTTGTGATCATACCTCCGAATATCGAAGGACTGGCCGCTGGAGAAGAAGTGGATGTTGTGTTGATCGAATGACCATGAAATTTTCTGGTTAGAATTTTAATAATAAGTGCCCATACGCCAGGGCATTACTATACTTTTCAAGCGATCTCTTCCATAACCTTTTCTTCGGTTTCAGCCTCCTGTTCTATTTTCTTTTTGTCTTTTTCTTCCCATATCTTTTTAAGTTCATCCCTGGCTTCCTGGAACAATTCTTTTATCTTTTCTCTGTCACACAGACCAATCTCCGTTCCGCATTCCGGCCATTTTTTCTCGCACCTGTCTGCGAGTGAATAGCAATTTTTTTCAAGATCGGGTAGATTCTTCTCAATGGCAGATTTGATATCAAGAGTATCTATTTCAAACCTGGCACTGTTAATGATGGCAGGTACAAGCTGTTTCTCAATAATCTTCAGCCGATCACATGGGTCTAATGTCACCATAATACCACTAAAGAAAATGATTCATTGAATACATATAATCTTCTGAGTCAAAATGAACGATTCCTGCGTTAATCAGACTATAGTTATAAACCTCTCCATGACAATCAGGAACAATATGATATTATTCGATGATATCGGGAGTTACCCCCTGCCAAAAGACATACCAAAAACCTGGGTAGCTGATGCAATAAAAAGAAAAGACCCGAAATTCCAGACCTGTGTCAGGGATGCGATGAGGCAGAAAATAGAAGCCGGAGTTGATACCCCCACATACCCCCAGTTCCAGGACATGAACCAGCAGTTCCTGGACATAATCAATGATGAGGCCTTTACAGAAGAACCGCTCATTGTAAGAAATGAAAAAGCCAGAATATTGGAACTCGATGCTATCGAAGAAGTTGGAGCCGAATATTACAGGAAAAATGCCAGGAAATTGAACATACGCGTATGCGTCACCGGTCCTTTGGAACTTTACCTGAAACAGTTCGGAGGGACAGCGTATACCGATGTTCTCAATGCTTTCGCGACGAGCATCGACAGATTCATCAGTAATTCGATAGACAACGCAAAACAGTTCAACATATCCACGATCTCAATAGATGAACCCAGTATAGGCATAAACCCGCAGGTCATGTTCAGTGAAAGCGACCTGGCGGTGGCCCTGGAAAAAGCTACAAAGACCGCATTTTCACACAAAATTGATACGGAGATACATCTTCATTCCCCGCTTCATTATAAGCTCGTATGCAGAGTACCCCACATCAGCGTGATCGGTGTGGAATCTGCGGCCAACCCATCGTATCTTGACCTCATTGATAAAAAAGATCTTGTGGATAACGATAAATTCCTGAGGATAGGCGTTTCAAGAACCGATATCTTCAATATGGCAGCAGGATTGAACGAAAAATACGGCATGAACGTATGGAAAGAGCCGGCGAAGCTCGAAGAGATCACCACGAAAATGGAAACCCCTGAGATCATTGAAAAAAGACTTGAAAAAGCGTATGCGATTTTTGGTGACAGGATACAATACGCAGGACCTGATTGTGGACTTGGTTCCTGGCCTTCGCAGAAAATGGCATTCGATCATTTGAAAAATACAGGTCTGGGGATAAAACAATTTATAAAGAGGGGAAAATTGGGGCAACCATTTAATACCTAATCGACATAATTGATTTCATGCGACAAAAACAGCGGGTTAATAATAATAAGAACAAAGAATACTCTCATGTTCTAAAAGGAGCCGGGGCAAAAACTGTGATAGTGAAACCAGCTGGCTATCCATTAAAAGGCATGTTCCATGAATATCCGGAGCCCTCAGAACTGGATGTCTTTGAGTTCTATGCACGGGAACAGTGGAACGGGTTCATAGTGAAAAAAGGCGATTATCTTTTCGACAGGCGGATGTTCCCGGATTTTGCTTTTAAAGTGATAGAAGTCGAACCTGATGAGTCGGAAATAGGCAAGGATACGAAATTCACGGTTGAGGATTACGATTCCGATTTCTTTACTACCGAGATAAGAACAATGGTCGGATTTAAGGACATAATCGGGCAGGAGAGAGCAAAACTTAAATGTAAACTCATTAAGCAATTTCTTTCCAATCCCCTGAAATTCGGGAAATGGACCCCCAAGAATATCCTTTTCCATGGGCCCGCAGGTACAGGGAAAACAATGATGGCAAAGGCCCTGGCAAATGCCTCCAAAGTACCGTTCTTGCCCGTCAAAGCAACAAAACTCATAGGAGAATTCGTGGGTGACGGAGCCCGCCAGATACACCAGCTATATGAAAAGGCAGAAGAGCTATCACCCTGCATCGTTTTCATTGATGAGTTCGATGCAATCGCACTTAACCGCAGCTTCCAGGAAATAAGGGGAGACGTAGCAGAGATCGTTAATGCGCTTCTGACAGAAATGGATGGATTGGAGGAACATAACGGGGTTTGCACCATTGCTGCAACAAATATGATCCAGTCACTGGATTCTGCGGTGCGCAGCCGTTTTGAGGAAGAGATCGAATTTACTCTCCCGGGTTTGAATGAGCGCCTCGAGATATTGAAGGTCAATTCACGCACATTCCCGAAGAAACTTGCAAAGGATGTCAACCTTGAAGCCATAGCCAGGCAGACACCAGGATTCTCCGGACGCGACCTTGTAGAAAAATTACTCAAGAATGCCCTCCATAAATCAATACTCTCCGGCGGCAAAGTAACCCGGTCTCATTTCGATGAGGCATTGGTGGAAGCGATAGGAAAGAAATCAGAGCCTCCAAAAGGAATGTTCGCATAATGGCAATTAAGAGTATCAGCACCCTCATGGCTGATCTGAAAGAATCATACGACAAAAGCAAAGACAGGTCAAGCTGGAAGGTACTTCAGGGCGCAAAGCGCGAATGTTATGATACTTTCATAGCTGGCGATAAAAAACTGTGGCAGATAAAATCTGAAGAAGTCGGGATGGGTGAGATGGTAGCCGTTGGTACGAGATTATCACGCCCGGATGATGACATCGAGAAAATAATGAGAACTGGTTCGCCAGTGCCATTCGGGATAATGACCCCGCAGAATAGAAAACTCTCTATCATGATGGCAGGAGTGCAGACCTTTTCCTCTGATTCCTCAAATATGTTATGCAAGGATTATCTATCGGGCAACCAGGCAGCGCTTGAGCACAAACTCAAGTGCCAGGTCCATAAGATGATGGATGACCCGGTATTCCGGAAAAAATACACAGAGCATAAAGACCGCCTCAGAAGACCATATCTGTGAGATTTTCTTCCTGACTGATTTTTCTTGCAGAAATCAATTTCCAAGGTAAATAATATATACAGTTAAGACCTAGTTGGCGGAAATAATTAAAGGAGGAAATTATGGATCCGTTATTGTATTCGGCCCCGCTCGCGGCCATTATTGGATTGATATTCGCGGTTTATCTAGTTTTATATATACTGAAACTCGATGCCGGGAGCGACAGGATGAAAGCCATCGCATCAGCTATCCAGGAAGGTGCTATGGCTTATTTGAACAGGCAGTATAGAACAGTTGCAGTTATTGCAGTATTTCTTGCTATTTTGATCGCGATCGTCATTAATAAAGAGACCGCTGTGGGATTTGTTCTTGGTGCAGTTATGTCTGCCGCTGCCGGATATCTGGGCATGAACATATCCGTTCGAAGCAACGTGCGCTGCGCCAATGCTGCAAAGGATGGCATGAAGAAAGCTCTTGATGTGGCTTTCAAAGGCGGCGCGGTCACAGGAATATCTGTTGCAAGTCTCGCGCTCTTGGGCGTGAGTGGATTGTATATCGCTTTCGGTGGAAATATCGATGCGGTTGATAAAATTGTTGGGTTCGGGTTTGGCGCTTCTCTCATTAGCCTTTTTGCCAGGATCGGAGGCGGGATATACACAAAAGCCGCAGACGTTGGCACTGACCTTGTAGGAAAAGTGGAAGCCGGGATACCTGAGGACGACCCGCGCAATCCGGGTGTCATTGCGGATAACGTGGGTGATAATGTGGGCGACTGCGCAGGAATGGCGGCCGACCTTTTCGAGACCTATGCAGTAACAGCTCTTGGCGCAATGCTAATCGGGGTAACAGTCATAAACACATATCCAAACGCTGTCATCTATCCTCTTATGCTTGGGGCAGCAGCCATAATCGCTTCAATAATCGGTATATTCTTTGTGAAACTCGGGAAATCGGGCAACATTATGGGAGCCATGTATAACGGGGCAATCGTGGCAGGAATAATTTCCTTGGTTCTATTTTATATAATTACCCAGCAGATAATGAACGGAGATATACGACTCTTCATAAGCGCGCTTGTCGGCCTTGGCGTCACGGCGGCAATGATAATAATAACAGAGTACTACACAGCTACGACCCATAAACCGGTGAAGGATATTGCCAATGCTTCAGTGACCGGGCCGGGAACGAATGTCATAACAGGACTTGCTGTCGGGCTTCAAAGCACAGCCTTACCGGTGATAGTAATTTCCTCCGGCATATTGATCTCATTTTTTGTTATGGGCGGAAATTCCAATCCGGTTATGGGCCTATACGGAATTGCGATAGCTGCAGCAGCGATGCTTTCGGTTACAGGTATTATAATTTCAATTGACTCTTACGGTCCGATCACGGACAACGCAGGTGGAATAGCAGAGATGGCCGAGCTTTCAAAAGAAGTGAGGGATATCACAGACCCTCTCGATGCAGTCGGTAACACAACAAAAGCCGTTACAAAAGGTTATGCCATTGGTTCGGCAGCTCTTGGCGCTCTTGCATTATATGCAGCATACAGCAGTGAAATCAATAAATTACTTGAGAAAAATCCTGAATTGATCCGTAACTTACCCGTGATTCTTGTTCAAGGCAAACCAGAATTGATGCTCAAACTCTCTGACCCGATGGTCCTTGTTGGTTTGCTCATTGGTGGAATGATCCCGTTCCTGTTCGCAAGCTTTCTCATGGGGGCTGTGGGCAGAGCCGCCACCACAATTGTGACCGAGATAAGGCGGCAGTTCAGGGAGATCGCAGGGATAATGGAAGGAACGGCAAAACCCGATTATGGGCGCTGTGTGGATATTGTTACCATAGCCGCGCAGAAAGAAATGATCATCCCGGGGCTTCTTGCTGTGCTGTCACCTCTCATTGTGGGCTTTATTTTCGGTCCGGTGGCGCTCGGAGGTCTCCTTATCGGCGTAATAATCTCAGGATTACTGCTTGCCCTTATGATGACCACAGGCGGTGCTGCATGGGATAATGCAAAGAAATATATCGAGTCCGGGAACCTGGGCGGGAAGAGATTGCCAGATGGTAGCAAGAATCCGACACATGCCGCGGCAGTCGTGGGAGACACGGTGGGCGACCCCACAAAGGATACCGCAGGTCCTGCGATCAATCCCTTGATAAAAGTGATGAATATCGTGGCAATTTTATTCGGGGCGCTTATCCTTAAATATAGCCTGATGGGATAATCTGAAAATATGAGTTCGTGCGATCCCTAGGGTCACACGAACCTCTTTATTTGACCCTTATTTATTTTCGATGGTTGCCACCCTGAGCGTGGTAAAGAAAGCATCCTCCTTCGCTGATCCAGGTTCATTTGTATTCGTGTTTTGGTTCAGGCAAACCTGGATTGAAACCTTAATTCTCCAGAACTTACCCCGTATTGTTGAATGCATGATCTCTTATGAAAGAGCCGTTATGTGAATAGTCAAAGAAAAACTCTGGATATACTCTTTTTTCAATGTTTCAAATGGCTGCGACCTTGTGCCTGGCGTTATTTTGCCTTACGAACTGAAAGTAATCCACTCTCGTTTTGTGGAGTGTCCGCTGTCCAACATGATAGGCATTCAAAGGACAAGAGGAATTGATTCCAGAGTTTCTATTTCCTCCTGAGATACATACCTGCAAGGATAGCGATCAAAGGGATCACAGCTACTATAACCACCAGATTTACCGGCTCAGCAGACGCTTTTTTGGTAACTCCCGGAGCATCTGTCATAGCCTGAGCTGTCTCTGATGGCGTGATTGTTGGAACTGCTACGCCTTTCAGTCCACTTATAGCAAAATGAGAGAACGTATCGGTCCTTGCTTCATAATATCTGTAAGATGGGTCTACGGAGATCTCTATGGTTTCAAGTTGTGCCCATTTGCGGCCGTCCCAATTGACCATCTTGACATCGCTGCCTTCAAGATTGTTGATGGCAAGCCAGGAATTATTGACCTTGAACCTTATTGCTGCTTCTTTGATCTCCCTGGTACCTGCCCATATGTTAAGGTATCTATAAACAATTCCGGGAGCTTCGGCAGAGACACGTTTTGATGTACTTTTCAAGGCTTCTACCCTCAGAGCTATGTCATTTTCGCTGTCCCTGCCCGTAACAGCTATCTCATATATACCAAGCTCAGGCGCCGTGAATGTGTATGTTACAGGTAAGTTAGCGATAAGGCCCTTTTCATAACTTTCAGCCTTAGCTATGTTTTCATAAGGCTCTAACGTTGTTACCACACCACCGGTTCCACAACAGCTTTCGGGAAAACCAGTGTGCTGCGAGGGGGTAGCCTTGGCACCGGCCAAAGAAAATGTGCTGAAATGGATTACCCCAGCAGAACCCTTCCCTATATTTGTGGCTTTAATTACACCAGATGAGTATACTAAAGCATCGGCATCACCTCCTAATGCTTCCTGATGGATGGAACTCATGACCTTAATCTGGCTTTCGGCTGCCCGTGATTTGATGCTGTTGACCGATTCTATCTTTGACAGCTTCGATGTTTGCGATTGCTGGGGTTCTTCTTTTAAAACAATAATAACGGGTACGCTCTCATCCGATCCCTCTAACGCATAAACAAGAGGGGCGATCTTCGAATCGCTGCTCTGCAAGGAGGCGAAGGTAATGAACATTAACACGATCATTGTAGCAAAAATGAAAATCATGATTTTCTGTTTTTTCATACGAATTTCCCCGATTTATACGATTATCCAACTGATGTCACGTGCACCTAATTCATTTTCATAAATTATGCGATCCTTACGAAAGTTATTCAATCCCTTTTCCCACCTGCAACCAGATATCTGAAGGGACCTCCTCTTGATGCATTTCAAGAGAAGCCACCATTTCCGCCGTTTATCCTTCAGGAGACTATATAATACTTCCGATTAATTCTTGCATGATATTATAAGATAATTATTATCAGCACCATCCGATCAAGGCGGGGAGGCCGCCGGCTCATATCAGGGCCAAGAGGGAAGCCCTGGGGCTCCCTATATAGATTGCCAGCGCTTATATTGCGCGGAGGCCCGAACGCGCCGGAAAGCTGGAGGCATAAAGGCGATGCGCCCAATGTTGGCGCACCGGTATTTACGCAGATTCATTGTTTTAAACTTTATCAAAAGTCAAACAATGATCTCTGAGGTTCACATCCTTCGTTATTCATGCAGTTCTTATCCGATATCTCGACTCGCCCGTACTGCCCTCCTCCCCCCGGATGGACTTTAACTTTTCCTTTCCTGAACGCCATTATCGCATTCATGACGCGCTCATCCACCCCTGATCCACCAATATCGGAATCTACCAGGACCGCAACCTCTGAACCGTACCGCTCTATTAGCGTATTCCATACCCCGTTAACACCTTTTGTATTGGTACCTATTCCCAATGCCATGGCGATGAGCTCTGACAGCGGTACCAGGTGAAGGTAAGGGGGCCTGTGGGGCGGATGCCTGGGTTTATCATATGCAGCCAGTTCATTTACCCTGTCCTTCACGCCTTTTTTGATCATTCCGCCGCATGAGCATGTCCAGCTTTTTATGATGCTCTCGCGAAAAGAGTAATGTTTAAAGCACCGGATGCAGGCACTTTCATTATATTTCCCTTCCTCGGGATACATACCCACATTGAGAACCGGCTTCCTCCCCTTCTCCCTAATTATCGCCATCTTAAGCTCATCAAAACTAATGTCACTCATCTCAAAGCGGTTGAATTCCCGCGCAAGCTTATTCACATAAGGGGAATGCGCATCCGAATTTGAAAGGAAGGTAAGGCAGCTAAGTTCTGAAATCCTGTCCGCGTAAGAGGTGTCTGCGCTCAGTCCCAGTTCGATGAAATATATATGATCGGCCATATCACCGTAGCAATCCTTCAGAGAATTGTGGTACGCATACATGGCAGTCCACGGCGTGAAAGCATGGGCAGGACCTATAAGCGATTCTGCCGACCTCGCAGCTTCGGCGATCTCTTCACCGTTAAGTCTTACATTGGGCCTTCCGTCCGAGTCGATATCCCTGGAATGGGGTTTCAGTATCTCGCGAAGTTCTTCGGCTTTTGATACAGAAGGAACGATCAGGAGATGATGTACCTGGTTTATGTCTTCAACTTCTACAGTCAGCACAAAATTTGCATCCATCCCCTGGGTCTTCAATTTGAAAATCCCGTTTTCTTCATCTAACTTTTTTATCTCATCGAGCCATTTTGAATGAAGGCAATCCCCTGTGGCCACAAGCTGGATCCCCTTCTTTCTTGATTCTGCGGCAAGCGTGGGCAGGTCCATTTTAGGGGATGTTGCCATGCTGTATTTTGAGTGAATGTGAAGATCTGCATTAACATGCATGAGGGCTTAAATTAACACGATGGAATATAGGGGTTGTGCACGGGTTTTAAGTTACGGAAAAAATATACAGGTATATGAAAAGAACCGCCGGACTATGGGGGAATCTTTTATGTCTCAAGAAAAAGAGCCAGAATCAGCGCCTGAATCCAACTATGCCATGACCCGCAGAAAATTACTGATATTCCTCGGCATCTTTTTAGGAATAATAATCGCTGGTTTTAGCATAATAAAAGAAGCCGGTATAAAAACCATTAACAAATTCCGCATCAGAAGCATAGAACAAACACCATCGTTCGATCCCGATAAATGGGAGCTCATTGTCGAAGGGCTTGTAAATACGCCACTTGCGATCAGCTATAATGAACTCCTTGGACTTGAAAATGAAGAACAGATGACTGATTTTCACTGTGTTGAAGGTTGGTCGGTCGATAAAGTAAAATGGAAAGGTGTCAGGCTGAAAGTCCTTTTTGATAGAGCTGGTCTCCGGCCGGAAGCGGCATTTGCCACATTCCATTCAGCAAGCGGTTTGTATAGCGACAGCCTCTCCATAAAAGAAGCCCTTGAACCATATGTCATGCTGGCCTATATGATGAACGATGAGGCCCTGTCAGATGAACAGGGAAAACCCATGCGCCTCGTGATGCCAAGGATGTTCGGTTACAAGAACGTGAAATGGGTCAATAAGATAACACTGACCGCAACACAGGAAACAGGTTACTGGGAAAATTATGGCTATAAAATAGACGGAGTGTCTTACCCGTGAGAATACCCAGGTTCGATGCGTCCACCAGGGCATTGCACTTTACTCATGCAATGATTTTTATCTGGCTGCTTATAACCGGGGTTCAGCTTTTCCTTACCTCAAGTTCCCTTCTCGCAGATCCCTTAATAAGAAAGATCCATTTATACGCGTCTTTGCCTTTTGTCTTACTGCCCGCATTGATCTATGTTTCCGCCGGTCCATTGCTTCGCCAGGATATGAAAGAACTGGCTTCTTTGACAAATGGGGATCTAAAATGGTTCATCGGGTTCCTGGAAATGAAAAAAACCTATGTGAAAGGCAAATTCAATGGAGGACAGAAAGCCAACTTTCTGTTTTCGCTAACGCTCATCACCGGGCTTGCGTTTTCAGGTTTTGTAGTGTGGATGAAATCTATGTTCAGTATTAACTTTGTAGAACTGAACTTTATGATCCATGACACTTTAGCGGTTGTAGCGATCATGGTATTTTCTGGCCATATACTCTATAGTTTTTATCAAAGCCAGTCGCTGCATGGCATTATTTTTGGATCCGTAGAAGAAGAATGGGCCAGGAAGCACTACCCTCAATGGTCACATAAAAAAGAAGAATTGAAATAATACTCAGTGTTATCCTTTCTTTTCTATAAATTCGGCAAAGGCCAGGTTTCCAGTGATCTTTTTTATCTTTATCATGACGATTTCCCCTTTGCTTGCACCCGGTACATAAATAGTATATTTGTCCTTCTTGGCGATCCCGTCCCCTTTGCTCCCCACCGCTGCGATCATGACTTCATAGGTTTGACCCTCTACAATAGCCTCTTCTTTTACTAAACTGGGTGCCTGGCGTTTCGTGACCGGCCTGTGAGCGCCGCAAGCATCGCAGCGCAATGTAAGAACCCTGTCACTTTTCATCAGATGCGTATCGGGACGCCCACATTCAGAACAAGTAACGTATTCGGTAATATAGGCATTAATAAGTTCCCCGATAACCATCGAGGTAAATCTCCCCTGGAATATTGCCCTCTGGCCTTCCATCTTGCCAGCCGTGCCCAATTCCCGTAATAGGAATTTGAATATATGTTCCGGTTCGCGGTTCAATTTATCTGCTATTGCCGCAAAATTCTCTAGAACTGAGGTTTTGCCCTCGGTAAGCATTTTGGGCTCGGGGACTACGAAACGTTCTCCCGTTCCCTTGATTGCAGGTACCTGACTTAAGGCCCTGTCCAGATTTGCCAGATAATCGTTCATGCGTTTACGTTAAGATCAATTCTTGCCCTTTTCCAACGATCAGACTGATCGGCGTCGGGAGTTTATGCCCTGCCGACACAAGTGATCTCTTGGCCTGTTTGAAACTGGCCGGGTTCACGAACAAGGTCATTAGCTTCTGTCCCGCCCTGACCCTGGCTGCAGTGCCAATCGCTTTTCCAAATGCATTACGCATTCCCTGAGAAACACGGTCAGCGCCCGCCCCTGTTGCCTGTTTATTCTCGCGCAGGACTTCATGAGGGAATACTCTTATTTTCAAATGATAATTTGTCGGTCCAATATCCTCAATCAAGATTCTGTTAGCCGCAATGCGTGCAGCTTCAAGAGCACTGTGCCGGATCTGGCACGCTTCTTTTGCTACAATTGATATCTCCACCGGGAACTCGTCCTTCAAATTCCCCATATCGTAGGTCACGATCTTGCTGCCCGGGACACCCCCCATATATTCTCTTCTTGTGTAAGACCTCTGGGTTATGTTCCTGTACATTCTTCCTGGTTTTCTTGCCATTGAATAATCCTCCAATAATTGGAATGCATGTTAGAAATGCTTTATGCGATTTCAGTTCCACATGACTTTTTAGTTTATAAACTTTATTGCAATTGAAAGCACCGGAAGCCCCCACAAAGATATTGCCAGCCTCCAACCCCAACACGCCGATATAAAAATATGGGTAGGCAACACCTGCCTACACCTTCCTTGCCATTTTGAGGATGTCTTGCCTGGAGACATCTTTTTTATGTATTTTCTTAACATGCTGCTGGGTGACCGAAACGAGCTCATCGTCACTCTCCGTGCGAAGCATGAAAGGGCAGTCTATCCCTGCTGATTTGCAATCAACTTCCTTGGCCATTTTGTCACCCCCTTTGACTTCAATTGGCAACAATAAAATCTTATGAAAGTGAATACACTTAAAGTTTTCTATGGCTAAGAAGTCTGTCTTCCAACAGCATATCCTCCATTTTCTGGAACCCACTCGAACCATCTTTTTTTCTTTTTGTCCAACTCTTGCTCACCAATCGAAGTTTCAGGGGCCATATAAGCATTCTTTTCTAAAGCGAGACTCCAGCAAACTTTTATATGATATAATATAGAATTCTTATTGGGGGTTCGATATGAAATCTGATTTAATCACAAAAGATTTGATAGAAATGAATATTATTCGTGGAGGTAGTTCATGAAGCTGAAAGGCATGGTTGCAGTGGTTACAGGCTCTGGGACAGGGATTGGCCAGGCGATTGCCGCATATTTTGCGGCAGAAGGTGCCTCCGTCACGGTCAATTGCCATGAGCGGAAGGCTCAGGAGACAGTGGACAGAATAAAGAAGGTGGGAGGGAAGTATACCGTAGTGCAGGCTGATGTCTCAAATGCCAATGAGGTTGATCGACTGATCGGTAAGACAGTTGAAAAATTCGGCAGACTCGACATACTTGTTAACAACGCGGGAATTTTCAGATTACATCTTGCCCATGAGACGAGCGAAGAAGAATGGGACTCGGTAATAGATGTTAATCTGAAGGGGGCTTTTCTTTGCTCAAAACGTGCAATACCCGAAATGCTAAGAAATGAAAATGATGGAATCAAGGGCAGGATCATCAATATAGCCTCTGTCGCCGGGATAGTAGGCTTTCCTGCAAGTCCTGCATACTGCGCATCAAAAGGAGGATTAATATTATTGACAAAAGAGATGGCACTGGATTATTCGCCCCATATCAATATCAATGCCATCTGTCCTGGAGTGATCGAGACCACTATGACCTCGGATCTTCTCAAAGACGAGGCGACCAGAAAGGATCTCATGTCTGCTACTCCGGCGGGAAGAGCTGGAAGACCAGAGGAAATTGCGGGTGCAGCGGTATTTCTTGCGTCCCATGATGCAGATTTCATCACCGGGGCCTCGCTTGTCGTTGATGGAGGATGGACGATAAAATAATCGCTTCCTTTCCACGCTTTAACCGGATCTTTTTTCTCTGGAAGCAACATGACCTCCATCGGCATCAGCCAATCTAATAATCGTATCCTTCAAATTTTTTAGCCCGAATTCCCTATTATCCGCGCGCAGGATTTCTCTATAAAATGGTTCACCCATTCTCGCACATCCACCTGTTGTACACGGTTAGTTCCTGAGCATCAACATCAATTTACTGCTTTTGTCCAATCTATAGTAATCAATGTAACCAATTTTGGAAACCTATTTGGCAAGACAGGCTGAATTAGATTCATGGAAGAAATCACTATCCATCTGCCTCAAGATTTAGAGGAAGGCATAGAGAATTTGGTATCACGGGGGATCTACAAGGAAAAGGAAGACGCCATTATCGCCTTGATAAGAGCCGGCATGATGGCATTGAAAAAGAAAGAATTAAAGACAGGTGTTCATCCATTTCCAGAATATCCCCCACCACTTACGCCTCCGGAGAAATGGCCAGACATCTATGAATTCAAGAAGTGAATTGATTCGCTGTCCCGCGGTTCGCCAGGGACAGATGCCTTGACAAAAATAGTTCATGAATGGATTCAAGCCCGGGCGGGAACCAAATCCATAGTTAATCCGCACATGGCTTTACCCATGTTTGGCATTTCTATATCATTCCGGGCTTACAGGCCATAGTAAGTCCAGACATGATCAACCCGGTTTGCTCTCCAATATTACATTTTCACATTAATGATATTAATAGATTTTGGTTATCAGAACCGATAACTCATTTGAATACTAAAATCCATATCAAAAAGCCAAATTTTATACGACCAAGACTAATATTAAAACTGGGGAGTAAAATGCCCTAAAGTTGCTTCTCCAGGAGTCAGACATTATTCTGGCGTTCGATGACCATCTCACATGACCTGTCTCCGCTGCACATGTTAGCGTTTAATTTGTGGGTGTATTTGGGATTCAGGTTCTCAACAGCTGATCTATTAAATGTCACACATGCTCTCAGGGCAACTGTTTCCGGATCTAAACCCATTTCCCTTGCCCTGTTGAGCATAGGACACTCAACTACCCTTCCCACGACCCTTTCTTTTGACTCCTCTAACATCTCGAATCTGAATTCAGGTCCGTACAGGGTCATTCCTGCAATCCTGAAAATATCGCTGACCTCTTTTGCATTCCTTGAGGGCAGACCCATTGCTGTTGCAAAGTTCTTCAATTCCTTGCCCAATTCGATCCATAGCGGTTGCTCGATCTCATCATACTTTTCACCAAGAACTTTCCGAAAGTGCATGTCATACATAAGCGGCATGGCACTTGCTGATTTTGCCGCGATCTCCCATCTTTTCTCTAAAGGAATATCTTCGATACTTGCCATCTTTCTAACCTCCACGCAATATATTTTTTGAAGCCTTAATAGTATATGATTTTCAGTATTACTAATATCTTAGGGTAACCACGGCTGTGGGATAGAATTAAGCAGGGTACAGATTTAACAAATTATGCCAGATGCCAGTGCAGGTTAAAGCAGTACCAATCCGATCATCCCTTTTTGTCCCACTTTCCACCCGAACCATCTCTTATCCGCCGAAAATCCAGATTCAGAATTATTTCTCAAATAATATTGTTCAAGGTATGGAATTGTATTATCCACAAACTCCTTCATCGTATCCTTCCATTTCCTCTCAATGTCGCATTTTTCCTTGGAATGACATAGACCCTGGCATTCCCGAATCTATCAACATAAGATGGTAGGCTGTAATTTTTATCAAGCCTCACTCTATCGATTCTTACGTCAATGTGTTTTAGCATTTCCATCGCTCTATCAAAAGCTTCATCCCCATATTTACGGAAAAAGCAAAATAAAAAAAAGATAACCTCTTCAATCCGGAAATCAAGAGTATTATGTTTGTCAACTCTTTCCTTTTCTGAATACCAGAAGAAGAAGTCCGGCAAGAAATACGAAGAGAATTGTCAATAAAGAGTAGTCACCAGATTTTGAGGGAAGCCCAGACTGGGGAATGTCGGTTATATTTATAGTACCTGCATTAGAAATCCCCATGAATTCATCAGTTCCCATGACCTTATTCTCCGATACTATAGCGCCATATAAAGAAAATCTGCCGTAGGCGCTCATAGGTAACTTTATTTCAGTTTCATATGACCCTTCATGGGTGCGGTTAACGGGATATTCAAGGCTACTGCTATCTTTTGCAAGCACTACCTTAACGGGCATGCTGGTATCCGGGATAACTTTGACTTTGATATGCAGCGAGCCTCCGGGAGCGACTGTAGTCCTGTCCGGTGAAATAGTAATTTTATTTTGAGAGAAAACCACGGGTTTGAAGGCCACCATGTCTCCCTGATAGAATACTGCATAGATGTAGGTGCCAGGGATGGTAACCACATATGCAGGCATGATCATTTCAGCCTTTCCCCCGGTATAATAAACCATGTTGTTCCAGAGGAAATCTTCTTTCATATCCAGAAGCGAGAGCTGGAAGCTATTTATATCCGTGACATTAACACTTATGTTAACAGGCTCACCGATAAGATACGCGCCCACATCTTGTAGTTCATAGTTCTTATCTTGATATGTCACTGTCCTGTCAGGAGTATCAACGGTATTGTCAAGAGAGATTACTGTGGTTGCAGATGCCGGGATGATGGAGAAAAAAAGAATTGCAAGGGTCATGGAAAATATTGCGATGCCCAGCGGCTTGTTATTAAAGAACCACATTTTTAGAGCCTCCCGGGAATCACATTCTTTTACATATGTGATAAAACTATCGTCTCGATACATGGGGATTATCATTATAATTAATATAATATTTATAATAGTTATACCGATGAGTATAAATAGTAAAGAGCTGTATTTGATTTTAGTGGATTAAGGTGGAGCTTTCATATTTTCGAAGTAAAAGGAGATTAATATGTATAAAAAGTATAACAATTTATCGCGGTCTGTTTTAACATTTTTGGTTTTATCTCCGATTTTAATAATGGTAATGTTGGTGCCTGCGCAGGCTCCTGATCAAGGTATAAAACTGAGCATAGAGCCGCATGTTACCGTCGTTAGTTCTTCTGATCATGAATATCAAGCCAACATGCAAGCAGAAAGCGCCCCTCCTGGCGGATTTTTTTTCCTTAATGCAACAATTCCAAAGGGTTATTCGTTCGGTCTTCCCTCGCCGGGCAAAACAGTCATCAAATACACCTGGTTCAATAAGATGAATAAATCTAAAGTAATAATCTATATAATTTCAAACAACACAGCAAATGAAACCGTTGATGTAAGATTTTCAACGGATTCCGGTCATACTTATAGAACCAAGAGAGGTCTACTTATGACGAACATGGTCATCGGTACTACTTCTCTCAAATTTACCAAGCCAACTTCTGGCACCCCTGGTTACCTCAACCTTTCTCTCGGTGGAATAGCAGGTCCCATATTGAGTCACGAAATGGTAAAAGTAGAGTTGTCTAAAGGCACGCTCACCAGCCCCAGAGTCGCTGGCAAATATACATGGCTCCTTGAAGCAAAGAATAGTCCTGCAGGCACCCCATTCACCGCGTCTGATGTTGTGGAAGTTAAAAAAAAGTAAATTAATATCTCAATAAGCTTTCCGGGTAGTAAAGTGGTCTTAATATCCAGACACCATATATGCGCCGGATATTGGGGGCCGCCTGCTGATCAAATCTTTGATCGCATTCCTCACTTGAGACCCCCGAATATGTTTTCCCGTTCAGAATATTTCAGATGGTTTCATTACTGTACCATCTTATTGTTTCCCTTAACCCATCTTTCAGCGAATACGCGGGTTCGTAGCCGAAAGACCTGGCTTTTGATATATCGGCCCAGCTGTGTTTTATTTCCCCTTCTCTTTGCCCTTCGTGGAAGGGCTTGATATCTTTCCCCCATAGATCATTTATTTTATCAGCCAGTTCGAGTATCGTTATCCCATTCCCTCCCCCTATATTGAACTCCCCGGTAACCCCGGTTTTTGATGCCAGGATATTCGCCCTTACCACATCCCTGACGAAAACGAAATCCCTTGTCTGGAGCCCATCCCCATATATCACCGGCGGTGTATCGCCCATTACTTTGCTTATGAACTTCGGTACGACTGCGGCGTACTCGGAATTCGGATCCTGGCGCGGCCCATAAACATTGAAATATCGAAGAGATGCCACTGGTATGTCATATATCTCGGTAAAAACCCTCCCATAATATTCGCCTGTGAGCTTGGCTACTGCGTAGGGGGATTTAGGGCATACCGCCGCCATTTCACTAACCGGCATAGCATTTGCATCTCCATAAACTGCACAGGAGGATGAGTAGACCACCTTCCTGACATCATGGTCCCTGGCAGCGATCAGCAGGTTCAGAGTCCCGTTAATATTGACTTCATTGCTTGATATGGGGTCTTTTATGCTCTCTGGAACGCTTGGTTTGGCTGCGAGATGAAAGACATAGTCAATGCCCTCCGATATTTTTTGCAGCAATTCGAGGTCGGTAATGCTTCCCCGGATGAACTTGAAATTGTCTTTCCCGGTAAGCTTTTTAATGTTTTCACCCTTTCCCGTGGAGAGGTCATCCAGGACAACAACCTCGTTTTCCAAGGCCAGTTCCTCTGCCAGATTGCTCCCTATGAAACCTGCACCCCCGGTAATCAACACTTTCTGGTTCTTCATTGGTTACCTTTTGCGTCAGAGAAATATTTAAATACTGTGGATTCAACCTGTAAAGAAACAGCTGTTTAATCCTTAAAAAAAGAGCCCGCTGGGAAGCTTCATCACATATTATCGAATCACTTTTTTGAGGTTGTTCGACTGACAGCGTTTCTGCCTTTGAGTGCGTTAATGATATTTCTCGATTTTCTTCTCAACTCCAGCGGCCCAAGTGACTCAGTCCGGGACTGACTTCAGATACTCGACAATGTCATTCTCTTCCTGTGAGGTCAGGTTCAGTTTAAAGAAGCTGTTGTAGTGATC
Source organism: Candidatus Methanoperedens sp. (assembly GCA_027460535.1). Taxonomy (NCBI): domain Archaea; kingdom Methanobacteriati; phylum Methanobacteriota; class Methanomicrobia; order Methanosarcinales; family Candidatus Methanoperedentaceae; genus Candidatus Methanoperedens; species Candidatus Methanoperedens sp. The sequence goes on along the minus strand of JAPZAR010000006.1, from coordinate 87,246 downwards.
TACCACATCCCTAAGAGTGGCAAAGCGACCATCATGGTAGAAGCCACCTTTCTGATGAGTCCAGAGTCCCGCTAGCGGAGATGTGCGATAACTTCGATCAGGCGCTCTATTAGCCTGGAAATCGTCGATACCGATTTCACTGGGCTTGTGCATATTCCAGCCTGGCTCCGTCCACAGAGGCTCGATGTGGCACTTGCCGCAACCGGCCTTCCCTCCAAAGAGTTCGTCCCCCCGCTTAGCTGCCTCCTCGTTGAAACTGCCTGAAGGTGGCTTGGGAGCGGGAATGGAAAGCTGGTAGAACTGAAGGGCAGGAAGCTTTGAAGTAATCATATCCTGGTCAGGATCGATAGTCACATGACCAAACCTATTAGCAGCAGCTATCGGGAACTGAGATGCATTATCCAATCGAGGGTCAAAGAAATTCCCCTTACCGTGCATCTCCAGATTGGCGACGAATGCATTCCAGTGTGGTACGGAACCCCATCCTGTCCAGGTATGAAGGTTCACGCCTGCAAGACCGAACGCTGGCGGGATCAGTGTGGCTCCTGACTTTCCATCCGGACGGAAAGCTTTGGCGGGACCATCCATGAAAAGCTCTGCATCGAATTTCCCTGGACCCCAACTGTTGAGTACTTTTCGCACTGTAGCTTCAGGAACGCCCAGAATTTTGGCTACAGATGTAAGATCGGGGGAAAGATTTACAACTGCTCCAACGTTAAGATCGCGGTTTGCCCAGCCATCCAGGCGGTGGCCAATGCCCGGAGAGAACGAATCATCTACTGTTGAGTGGCAAAGAGCACATGTAATTCCAATTGAACTGAGTTTTCCAGAATTATCAAATGAACCATTAACTCCAACAACAGCGTTCAGCTTAAGAAGCGCAAGCGTAGTGGCCGGGTCATCCAGATTGACTTTGCCAGCTTTCAGATTATCAACCAGTTCTTTCGGAAGCGCATCCATATCGACTTTTAAACCTACAGCTAAAGCTGTTTTCGGGCTCACGCCCGGTCCCACGCCACCATTAGCCGTGCCTGCGATGGCCTGATGCAGCTTAAGAGAATCGCCCCAGAAGGCTTCATCGCCGAAAGTGTCAAAACGAAAGATTTGCCTGCCCTGTTCCATCATCGTTTTGGCATTTTGATCTATCATGCGATCGTTTTCAGTGGACTGCTGGACAGCAATTGTTTCGTTTACTGTTGGTTTGGGCGCAGCGGATTGATTTGGGCCCACGCAACCAGCCGCGATCAACCCGGCAATGATTAGCAGCGACACTAAAACATAAGTAACCTTTTTATTTCTCATGAAATTTCCTCCACTCTCTTTAAATTAGACTTTATGCAAAAGTAATAACTTATGCATTACCCTTGATATTTGTTTCTCATTAATAATACATAAATCTTATCATTTTCGAAGGAAGTACCTATTTGTACCTTAATTACAATGCTTGAACAAGTAGAACTGGCAAATGGGCCCGCGGAGATTCGAACTCCGGATCCCCGCCATGTAAAGGCGATGTCATAACCGACTAGACCACGGGCCCTCCGGGCTTACATGTTCTTTGGAGTATATAGTTTTTATTAGTTGCGACTTGCAAAAATCACAAGGTTTAAAATAAACCAGATGTAAATCAGTGCATGGATTATCGAAAGGGTTCAATTGGCAGGGTATTTATGGTCAGGGTTGACCATGGCGAAGATTTGCTAAATGAGTTAACGGGTCTGGCGCTCAAGGAAGATATAACATTAGCTTTCTTCATGGTGATCGGGGCAATGGGAGAGGCAAAGCTGGTTACAGGACCACGTGAGAAATCTGTTCCGCCAGACATAGTCTGGTCTGAATTTAGTGACGTGAGAGAGATCATCGGAGCTGGCAATATATCCATGGAAAACGGCTCCCCTAAAATACACCTTCATGCAACGGCAGGCAGCAGCAAAGGACTGACAATGGGCTGTATCAGAAAAAAGGCAGAGGCGTTCATGGTGCTTGAGGTTTTTATTATGGAATTGGATATCCAGGCAGAAAGGATGTTCAATGAAAAGATAGGATTTTCCCAGATAACATTCAAAAAACCGTAAATTGATGCCTTTCCTTCAAGCATGATAAGGGCGTCTCATCTGCTTTCCACAGGCTGTACAGGTCGTTGCAATATGGGTTCCCTGGAGTCTTGTGCGTGCAGTTACCCCCTGGACCAGATAAGCATGGCAGTGTTTGCAAATTCGCGGTTTCAGCCCTTCCGGGATTCTGACGCGGTATCTCATCCCTATGCGCCTTGCCAGCCTCACATACCTGTCGCTGCGCTCGGGATGCGTTCTGAATTCCTGGCCAGCAAGCTCAAAAAGCCTGACGATTCGCTGGTGCGCCATGTCCTTTGCCCAATCTTTCTGTTTTTTGCGCATGAGGTTTAATGAGTGTGGAATTACAAATAGATGCGGGGTGAAATTAAGGTCTTCAGATGCCACAAATTTTCATCGGTCGAATTTATTGAGATTGAAGTAGAAGGGACTTTTGGATTTTGGGTAACATCGGTGAAATAATAGGTTCTGTTTTACAATTATAATACCGAAAGATATTTACATGCTCATGACAATTTGTATTTGAGCGGGATCTAGAATCCATTATGTGGTGGTAATTTCAAGAATAATCACCAACGGCAAGGTGAAAGAATCCCGATGAGAGTGGAGTGATAAGTATGGATAAACAAAAAAGGATCAGTATAACCATCCCTGTGCGATCTATTGGACTGAAGCGTTTTGTTGAAAAGGCAATTAAAAATGATGAATTTTTCTTGTTTGCCCTTGAGAACCCTCTTGGAGCCATGAAGGAATGTGGCGTTAAACTTGATGCATCATCATTCCATCCGAAAGATTTTGCCGCTTTCTTTGGGGCTTTATCAGGTGTTAAGGAAATGGTCAGGAAGAAAAATATAAAGAACTTAACATTCGAAGGCATATTCGGTCAGGCAGCTGTTATACGTGGGACACATCTGATGGCTGAGACGACAAAGGGATTTTATAAAGATTGGGAAATAGGCGCATATTCCCAAAAACAGGTTCTTTCAACGAGTGATAAATATTTCGAGGTCGATAGGAAATTATAGGAAATACATTTGCAGATCCCAGTAAAGAGACAAGTTCGGGTTCGGATAAGCAATGGGACAAACAGGATGCTATCAGAAACAGAGAAAGTACTAATGGCTGGAACAAGAATTTTGACAAAGCTGGCTTGGGAGATATTTTTGGAGGTCCTCTGATCTATCCCGAAGACCTGGCAGCCCTTGCTGCAAGAATAGAGACTTTTACGGAAATTGCCGAAGAAGTTGAATAATGATAACTAGCATTAAAAAGATGTTCAGTGAGAGATGATATGCTTTCCAGCCTTGTCTTTTCCACCACATACCAGTGCCCGATAAGCTGCAGGTACTGCGGGGCAGAGTGCGGTCCAGAGCATACAGAACGTCTTTCTCTAAAGGATATGATCGAAATAGTGGATGAGGTATATTCTTTTGGAAAACTGGAACTGGTAGTCTTTACGGGAGGCGAGCCTTTTCTTCTTGGGGATGATCTCCTCGATAGTGTAAAATATTGTGCCAAAAAGGGACTCTTAACAAGAATAGTTACAAATGCGTTTTGGGCAAGAACGCCTGAAGTGGCAAGAGACACCATGAAGTCATACAAAGAAGCAGGGTTAAAGGAAATAAACCTCAGCTGCGACGATTATCATCAGGAGTTCATACCCCTTGAAAGGATAAAATACGCAAATGATGCTTGCATAGAAGTTGGGCTTCCCTGTCTTATCGGGCATAAAATTATGAAAAACTGCACTATTTCGCTGGATCACCTCGAAAAATTTTTGGGATACAAGCTTTCTCGTTTCGATCCAAAGAAGAAAAATCCAGACAACAATCTGGTCGATACAGGATACACGGTACCTATAGCGGAGAACATGCACCTGATTCCCGACGAGGAAATACTCTATCCTCCATGCGAGAATCACTGGAAAGCTCCGTGTTCGTCCATCCTTAAACGAATTGTAATAACTCCGCGCAAAGAACTTTCTATTTGTTGTGGAATGGTCCCGAGAAAGGTTGAGGAGATTGTTTTTGGCACCCTTGATGAATATAAATTAGAAGAACTGATAATCATGGCGCATAAAGACCTCATCGTTAACTGGCTTGCGCTTGAGGGGCCTTATGGGCTCATGAAGTTTATTCTCAAGAAGAACCCCGATATCCCTTTTCGAAAACAGTATGTTAACAATTGCCATTTATGCAGCGAAATCCTTACGAGAGAAGATTGCAGGGCAGTGCTTTCAGAATTTGGTCATGAAAAAGCCATAGAAATCTCTTTGGAAAGATGCCTTTACGATCATATGCGAACCTCGGAAGAAATTAAGGCTCTTAAGGCGGAAACAGCGCTTACATAGTACCAGCCCTGCCAACTCTCCCGCTCTTTTTTAATATATTCATCGACATCATTTTGTTACTGACGTAGTTGTATCTTATGGTTGTACGATATCTTTACATAAGGCATAGACCCCAACGTTTTTAAAAGAGAGTGTGCGCAAGTGGTGGTTGAGGGAGAGGCGCAATGAATTTGAGGTGAGGAAGATACCGGTGGGGAGGAGGCGCATGGGCTGGCGCAGATGAAGCAGGATTTGGAAGTTTTGATAATAATTCAGACAGAGCGGCGCCGATATGTTACCGAAGCAACCTCCTGTGGACATACGAACCGCAGATAAACGCAGATGAACGCAGATATATAAAGTCTTTCTGGGCGGCGCATTACTCCCGGCGCTCAGGCTGGGTGAAGATGGCTCGGCGGATGCGGTGGAGAGGATGCGCCGGGCGAGTGGAATAGATGCAGGGTGAAATTAAGATCTTAGATGCCACAAATTTTCATCGGGTCGAATTTATTGAGATTGAAGTAGAAGGGATTTTTGGATTCTGGGTAACAACGGTGAAATAACAAGTTCTATTTTACAATTATAATACCGAAAGATATTTACATGCTCATGACAATTTGTATTTGAGCGGGATTGAAAATCCATTATGTGGTGGTAATGTCAAGAATAATCACCAGCGGCAGGGTGAAAGAATCCCGATGAGAGTGGAGTGATAAGTATGAATAAACAAAAAAGGATCTGCATAACCATCCCTGTGCGATCTATTGGATTGAAGCGTTTTGTTGAAAAGGCAATTAAAAGTGATGAATTTTTCTTGTTTGCCCTTGAGAACCCTCTTGGAGCCATGAAGGAATGCGGCGCTAAACTTGATGTTTCGTCATTTGGTCCGAAAGATTTTGCCGCTTTCTTTGGGGCTTTATCAGGTGTTAAGGAAATGGTCAAGAAGAAAAATATAAAGGATTTGACCTTCGAAGGCATATTTGGTGAGGCAGCTGTTATACGTGGAACACATCTGATGGCTGAGACGACAAAGGGATTTTATAAAGATTGGGAAATTGGTGCATATGTACAGAAGGGGACCCTTTCCACGTTTGATACAAATTTTGATGCATCAGGTGTTACTGATCAAGAATCTTATAAGGAAGCTCGAATTCGAATAGAATTTGGGGTTTCCGGAATAATTACATATAAAGAGGCGAGTTCAGAGACAAGAACGTCTCAGAGTAAGGAATGGAACAATAACGACGCAATCACAGAAAAAAGAAGTAATACTGGCATGAACAAGAATTTTGAGAAGGCTGGCTTGCGAGAAATCCTTGGAGGTCCTCTGATCCATCCCGAAGATCTGGCAGCCCTTGCTGCAAGAATAGAGACATTTACGGAAATTGCTGAAGAAGTTGAATACTGATTACTGGTATTAAAAAGATGCGCTATTTCACAAGCACATCCGCCGCCGTAAAAGACAGCAAGCACAGACTCACCGCCGCATTCACATTAAAGAACGCCACAGGGACATTGTTAAAATTATCAACCTTTACCAGCGTATGCTCATACCATATCAGCGCAGCGATGATCACAAGCCCTGCCTTAAAAACCACCCCGAGTTTCAGCACATACATAAGCCCGACAAGCAACGCCACCATCAGAACATGCGCCGCGAACGACAACCCAAGCGCCGCTTTCACCCCGAAAACAGAAGGTATGGAATAAAGCCTGTTCTTTTCATCAAAATCAATGTCCTGCAGCGAATAGATCATATCAAACCCGGCCACCCAGAAAGTGACCGCGAACAGCAGCAGCAGCATTCCAAGCTCCGCAGCGCCGAAAGGAATTGCAAACTCGCCCGTGACTGCAAGCCAGCCCCCTACGGGTGCATATGCAAGGTTGAGCCCCAATACAAAATGCGTCACTGGACTGAACCGCTTCAGATATGGATATATGATCGAAGTAACAGGGATAATGGGTGCCAATAGAAGGCATAGAGGGTTCAATCTGTAAGCAGAATAGAATAGCAGCCCATAAGAAACCAGAATGATTCCCCATACTTCGTATAATTTTATCTTTCCTGAAGGCAACTCCCGGCTGGCGGTCCTGGGATTTTTTGCATCGATATCCTTATCGATAAGATTGTTCAGTGCCATTGCCGCGCTGCGTGCTCCGAGAAACGCAAGCCCTACCCAGAAAAGGATTCGAAGCTCCGGAATTCCCCTGCTTGCAAGGAATGCGCCAAGGTAAGCAAAAGGAATCGCGAAGAGGGTATGCTTGATGACTACAAAATCCGCATATAACTTCAGTTTAGCGAGCATCACAAATCTTTTCTCTTATCACCGATATTATCCCCCTGATACAAATGATTAACCTTTATTTTATCGGTTCGGCAGGAAGCGGCAAGTCATCCCTCACAGGTGCCTATGCTGGCTGGATGGAGAGCAAGGGGTATGATGCGGTAACAATTAACCTTGACCCTGGTATTGAAAACGCGCCTTACGTTCCTGATGTGGATATCAGGGAGTGGGTAAAGTTGCGTGATATCATGAAAGAGCATGGCGTCGGACCTAACGGGGCACAGATCATAGCTGCTGATATGCTTGCAATGAATATCAATGAAATGAAAGAAATAATTGAAAGTTTTGAAGCAGAATACGCTATTTTTGATACCCCGGGCCAGATGGAATTATTTGTCCTGCGGCAATCTGGAAAATACTTGATTGAATCTTTTGGGGCCCAGCAGTCTATCATCGGTTTTCTCTATGATCCCGTCATTTCAAGAAATCCATCCGGTTTTATCTCATTGATGCTTCAAGGAGCCTCTGTCCAGGTCAGATTTAACATTCCTTTTGTAAGTATTCTCACCAAATCAGATCTTCTGAAAGAGGATGAGCGCCAGAGAATATTGAGCTGGAGCAGCGATTCAATGGAACTTGATGAAGCTATCCACAACGAACAACCCACGATGCGCAGCCAATTGAGCATTGAGTTCCTTTCCGCCCTCAGAACATTTGGCGCGGGCCAGACCGTAATCCCGGTCTCATCGACTTATGGTTCAGGTATGGAAGATATATATGCCGCCGCCCAGCAAATATATCATGGCGGCGAGGAACTGAGCAAAGATTGAATAAATCCTACCCACGATCAAAAACGGATAAGAACGACTATTAAGACGTTGTTGTTGAATTTTGTCGCTTTCTCGGAATACTGAGTTTGTCCATCTGGTCGCCGATCATGACGAACAATACTGTCAGGAGCAAGAAGGTTAATACGATTGAATCTGGAGAAGGGGGCGTAGTTCCATTCGCAGCCATCAGGTTCGCCCTCATCGCCATTATCCCACCTATGCACAGTGCAGAGAGGAAACCATTGATTGTCCAGTAAATGTTTTTCCGTCTTGAGATAATCCAGACAAAGAATAATATCAATATGGTGAACCCTATTTTTAAACTCATAACGCCCTCAGCACCAGAGGTAACGTACATGAAACGCACAAAAGGGTTTGTCTCAATCATTGGCCCTGCTTTATCCATCATGTAAACTGCTGTTATACCGTCCCCGATACCATATGCTATGAAAGCAAGTAAAAACAATATATTTTGAATATTTATATTTATTAATATATATTTAATTATCAAACTGGTCACAGGGATATCTTTCGTAAGGATTTGCTGAGGCACATCTCCCTTCAGCTTCACCGGTGGCTCCGTATCCGTCGTCCTCATATTCTAAACATTTTCAAGCCTTTATGTACTCCATACCCTCTTTCACTCTGTTCAGGTCTTCACCCTCCAGGGACGTCGATATGATCACCCGGCTGCCTGTTATTCGTGCTGTATTGTTCAATATCTGGACAAATCCGAGCACATTGTTAAGATCGTTCATGGCGAGCAGGGTATCAACGCCGTCCAGGAGAATTACCCCATTATCGATTTTTTTCATGAAATTGACCAGTATTATTCCCAGACGCCCCAGGTTATTTGGTCTTACACCCATTTCAATGACCTCATCCGATATCCAAACTATCGGGGTCGTTGTGAGACCGTATGTCTCCTTTATTTGTTGCGGTGGAACAGTGGAGGCGATAAGACCGAAAGCACTGCAACTGAGCGCATCCCTAAAGATGTCATAGCCCAGGGCATTCCCTTTCGTAAAGTATGTGAAACCTTTTTTCAGGTTATACTTTGGCTTTGATTCATAACATATTTTATGTTTTTTATTTCTTTTTATGCAGGTAATTATTTCCGGGCAATCGCCACAATCTGAATACCCTTTTTCCCTCAAACAGCCGTAGATCTCGCAGTTGGTGTATCTATCCTTATCGAATCTGCATCCCCTGCAATTATCGTTAAGATATTCGTCGCATAATGTGCACGATGCGCCGCAAAAAGATGTAGGTGAAAGCTCTGGCATTGGTCTTATGAAAAGACCGTACTGATAAACAGTATACGCAAAAAAGATACCCATCACCGCCGGTCCGATAGTTGATAGCTGCAGGTCATATATGCCGAAGAACATGGGAAGTACTATGTTTGCTATGATTGCAGTAAGGATGGCTGCTATAACACCTATCAAAATAAGTTTTGCCTGTTCATGCTCTTTGTATTTACTTGCGTTGTAATATTTCAATAGCAGAAAAATGCCGGCCACGGCAAATATTGTAGAAAAAAGGAAGAACTCCTCTTTTGCCCCCGGGATTGCGGAAAAAATGTTAACTGGAAGTCCTCGCACATCAGAAAACCATATCAGGTACAGCAGGTATACCGATGGTAAGATCGTGAGGTAAGTAAGAGGATTTTTAAAAATTCCTTCAGATTTTGTAAAGGAAAGAGCAAAGAAAACCAGCACGGCCAGTGCAATGATCGCGCTACTTAATTGGATTTTTATGTATAGAATCGCCTCATTCAAAGGTATGTTATTTGCCGCGATCCCGACATTGTAAGTCCCCACTGACCATATGATAAAAACAAGCATGAGAATAGCGAATATCTTATTTGTACGGTCGTGCGGATTTTTTGTGAGAACATAAGTCCCAAGCGCAGTATACAGAAATATGGTAAACAGTGAAATAATTATGTCGAGCATCTAATTACCTTTACGCTTCAAAGATATAAGAATATTGAACTATGTTGTTTTAGTGATAAATCTAATTCCAAGTTCTTCCCATATTGAATCGACACGTGCTTTTACGCCCTCATCCATTTTCAAAGCATCAGGCCATTCCCTGTTGAACCCTTCATCCGGCCCCTTTCGCGTGGCGTCGATACCCATTTTTGAGCCAAGATTGGGAAGAGGCGAGGCATGGTCAAGTGTATCGGTGGGTGCTTTGTCGATTATTACAACATCCTTTGCCGGATCCATGCGTGTGGTTGCTGCCCACAGTACCTCCTTCATGTCCTGCACGTTCACGTCATTATCCAGCACGATTATCGTCTTTGCGAACATCATCTGCCCCATACCCCAGAGGGCGAACATGACCTTTTTAGCATGGCCGGGGTAGCGCTTTTTTATTGAGACTATGCAGAGGTTGTGAAATACTGCCTCTACCGGAAGGTTAATGTCCACGATCTCGGGAAGCTGCGCTCTAATGAGTGGAAGGAATATTCTTTCCGTGGCTTTGCCGAAGTATGCGTCTTCCATCGGGGGTATCCCAACAACAGTGGCGTGGTATATCGGGTTCTTGCGGTGGGTGATGCAGGTTATATGGAACACCGGGAACTCGTCGGCAAGCGAATAATATCCGGTATGGTCCCCGAAAGGCCCTTCGATGTGCCGCTCTTTTGCATCTACGTATCCTTCGAGTACGATTTCGGCATGAGCGGGTACATAGAGGTCGACAGTTTCGCATTTAACAAGCTCCACATTCTTTTTCCTGAGGAATCCAGCTAACATCATCTCATCGATATTGTCCGGGAGCGGCGCAGTGGCTGAGTAGACGACGGCCGGGTCGGCACCTATGGCAACAGCGACATCCATTTTTCCCTCCTTCCCTGCATCCGTATGATCGCGTGCGCCGTGTTTGTGGATGTGCCAGTGCATGCCCGTCGTTTTGCCGTCGTAGACCTGCATCCTGTACATCCCCACGTTCTGCTTCCCGGTTTTTGGATTTTTTGTGAATACAAGAGGGAGAGTGATGAAGCGGCCACCGTCCTCTGGCCAGCATTTCAATATCGGAAAATCATCGAGAGAAAAGCCTTCCTTGAGTGTGACTTCCTTGCAGGGTCCGCTTTTCACATGTTTCGGAGGGAATGAGGTGATCTCTGCAACCTTCGGGATCATTTTAATCCCTTCCCACAGGCTGGAGGGTGCTTCAAATTGCAGGAGGTTATGGATTCTCTCCCCGATTTCGTCCAGGTTATTTACACCAAGAGCAAGACACATGTGTGCCATAGTCCCGAAGGCATTGGCCAACACCGGGACCTTATAGCCCATTACATTCTCAAATAACAGTGCCGGACCGTTGTTTTTTACTGTTCTGTCAAGAATTTCAGTTATTTCAAGCTCTGCGCTGACCTCGGTCGTGATCCGTTTCAACAGACCTTTTTTTTCAAGAACTTCTATAAATTCACGTAAATCTTTGTAAGCCACTATACAACCTCGGCAACACCACTGTCCCCAGGTTCAACAGATTTAATCTTTAACATCGAATTTGCTTTCTTAAGGCAAACCTTGTGGACATATCCAAGCTGTCTCTTTTTCCAGTTCTTCGATTCATCGCTCATCCCTTCCTGAGGTTCGTAGATTATGAGCATGTCCCTGGCGTCTTCGGGAAACATCAGTTTCACAAAATCGTCGCATATCAGGCATTTTTTCCACCGTGTGTATTTTCTCTCAGCCATATACTCTTAATGAGTTACAGAAACATATAAATATTCCGTAACGCTATTTATGGCATATTAATCCGTTACGGAAAATATATCAAAATATTGCGTTACGGGAAAGTCTGATATTATGAAATCTTCAATTTTACGTAATGCGTAAACCTTAAATACTTATTCGTATATATACGAATTATAGTGGGCAGACAAACTATTTTTATATACCACCACCATAAACCCCTCCTGCCCACTAAAATCTTATCTCAGGAAGGTTGGCATTCAAATTGTAAATTTTTCTGTGTTATATACCCGCAAATTATCCAGTTTATCTCGATGGATCGCAATGAAATTCATTTTTTAAAGCAAACGTAAACTATATATACTTTAGTTCGTATATATACGAATTATAGTGGGCAGAAAAACTATTTTTACATACCACCACCATAACCCCCAATTCTGCCCACTAAAATCTTATCTCAGCAAGGTTGGCATTCAAACTGTAAATTTTTCTGTGTTACATACCCGCAAATTATCCAGTCGATCTCGATGGATCGCAATGAGATTCATGGTTTTTACAGCAAACGTAAACTATTTATACTTTAATTCGTATACATACGAATTATAGTGGGCAGAAAAGATTCTTTTTTACCACCACCATAATCCCCAATTCTGCCCACTATCCTCCTTTTCAAACAATATAATTTATTCCGTTACGGTATTTTTAGATATTAATCCCGTTACGGAAAAATCTATACTATATTACGTTACGGCATTGTCATGATGAAAATTATTACGTATGAGGGCAATTATCTATCATGGAATCTGCAGAAACATTGAATGAGATACTGTCCGATTTCCGAAAAAGCCTTCAGGCAGACGGCGGAGATATCGAACTGGTTAATGTTGCAAATGGCATCGTAAAGGTGAGGATCACGAGGACTTCGGTGCCAGTTACATTCAGTAATTTCCTGCGGAAATATAAAACAAGGAAAGGTGTTGGATGCGGAAGATGCCAGATACCTGTAAGTACCATAGCCGCAGCACTGGAGTCAACACTGAAAGAGAAGATGCCCGGGATAATAATGGTCGAAGTGATAAAATAAATCGACTGCGGAGCAATTGATATCTACAATGTATCCAGCGGGCTTTTTATCTTCTTTATCTCTTCCGATGAAACCTGGGTATATATCTGAGTTGTCTGCAGATTGGAATGCCCCAGTAACTTCTGGATTTTCCTGATATCTACACCGTTCTCGAGCAGATGTGTGGCGAACGAATGGCGGAGGGTGTGTACATGCACCGGTTTCTCGATGCCGGCACGTTCCGTTGAGACTTTTATCGCATGCTGGATGCCTCGCGGGGACATTTTCTTTCCGTTAACTGAAAAAATATAACCCTTGCCATCGGCGCGAATTTTTTCCTTGTAATCCATAAGGTCCTTCCTGAACAATTCTGAAACAATAAATATCCTATCCTTTGCGCCTTTTCCCAGGCGCACCCACCCGATTCCGTCGTTCATGTCCATGTCTGAGTATTTCAGGTTAATACATTCCGAAAGCCGGAGCCCTGTGGAGTAAAGAAGCTCAATCAAGAGCTTATGCTTCAGGTTCTGCGTGTTATCCAGCAGATGTTTTATTTCTTTGCGGCTCAGGACCACCGGCAATTTTTTTGACGCCTTCGGTGTCCTTATCATGGAAATATTTTTTCCGAGCATATCAGTGTAAAAAAATTTTAGGGTGGATTTGACCAATGCTATTGAAGCATTTGAAAGTAGATCATCGGCTATTTTGTTTGCAAGGAATTCTTTGATGTCATCTTCGGTTACATCTTCGGGAGGTTTTTTTATATACTCAAGGAATTTAGTGTTATAGAAAAGGTACATCTTTGAGGTCTGCTTTGAGAATCCCCGCAGTTTCATCTCGGTCTCGAGTTTTTTTAATGCTGGAGGCAGGTCATCTGGCATAACAGTCTATATTTTGTTATTCTATGTATATAAAAACTGCGTATAAGGTATATTATACGACATTTTTTCTTCGGGTACCTTAACCACATTCCTGGAAATCGCATAATCCCGAAATAATGAAGTTCCCGGTACCTACACCAAGGCCAACACCCCAGTTTATGGTATGAGTGAAAATATAGATTATGATTATTGCAGACAGAAATCCAAATATTCCGTACGCCAGTTGCATTTTGGGATTGAATTTATATTTTAGGTTCATATTTCGAGGTAATCCTTTGAGTTTATAAACTTATGTTGTGCGCGGTTCTTTTATTCCCAGCATAAAAAAATGATTGTTCAAAGAAACTTCAATCCGTTTTATGGGTAGGAACTATTGGGCCAGGCATAGAAGTCCTGCTATAAATTAAAATAAGAGATTTAAATAAAAATAATCTGACAAACGCCGTTACGGGTATTTTAGTAATTAATTGCGTAACGGAATTTATAGCCAAAACTACCGTTACGGTAAACGAATGAAATATCAACATAACACGGATACCATTGATAATTCTGCATTATCTGCGTTCATCGTATAATCCATCTCTCCAGACTTGCCTGCATATTCCCGTGCATCAACCCGTCCAGCCTCTCTTTCGTATATCCGAATGGCAAAAGGATGCTCTCTGCGGCTCTGAGCAGGTGCTCGTAGTATTTCCCTCGGTCGTACTGCGTGTTCTCATTCACAAGCTCCGCGATCTTAACGCGCTTCATGTAGCTCTTCGAGGCATGGTCCGTGAGCACGTACCTGACGCTCTGACCGGGATGTATCGCAATACCTTCTTTCTGGAACTGCCTGAGAGCAGCCGTATTGTTGTTGGACTGCCTGTACTCCGGAAGTTCGCGGGATACGTGGGCTGTAAAGATCATATCTTCAATGCTGCATTCCCCAGCAAGCACCTTCTTAGAATACTCCCGCAGTATCCTGAGCGCATCGGGGATTGCGCGGTAGAACCCTTCTGCATCCTCAGCGCGCGCAAGGCATGCCAGAATGTCCTCTTGCAGCCTTATCATTAGTGCGGGTGTATCGCTGCGCCTCAACTCTATTCCCCGCACTTTCAACTTCCCGTTCCCCATAACGCCGTAGTAGCGGTTTAGCGCGCCCGTGCCGTTGGATTTATTCGGCAGGAAGACGATCCACTTGAATTCTCCTTTGTATTCAAGCGATATCCCTATGCGCTCGCTGGCGCGCCTGCACAGCTCTTCAACGCCATTACCTTTAACCCACAGGCTGTCCACTATCCCGTGAAGTATCTCAAAGCCCATCTCCTCTGCCAGGTCGATCGTCTGCAGCAGTATCTCGCGGCCGTACGCCGTGATAGATTCGTGGCATTCTATCCTGCCGAAGCGCGCCTTGTTGTAACCCATGTACCCGAAGCTCGTGACAAGGAGCCACTTGAGCAGGTTCTGCTTCATTTCGTATTCCTCTGCCCTCAAAGTATCCTCTCGCGCCAGCTTCCTATATGCCATGCGCCGTTCGATGAGGGGCTTGAGCACCCTGGGTATGAGCCCGATCCGCTTCTCGCAGATGTTATAGCCTGTAAAGGGCACCCGCGTTTTCGAGTCAAGGCAGCATCCGCACAGCACGGTCTCAGGTGAGATGTTCCTGGTGACCATGATATTGGGAAAAAGGGATGCAAAATCAATCTCAGCCGCATTCTCGTGCAGCCCGACCCGCGGCTCTATCACAAGCGCGCCACGGTCGGCTATCAGGAGTTCCAGAGCCGTCTTCCAGTCCTCCGCAAGGTTGCGCTTCCATGGAACTAGAACGCCATCCCTTTGAGCCTGGTTGACCTGCAGCGCCGTCACAGCGCTGCCCGGGCTTATGCGAGACAGGTCTTGCATCGGTATACCCGTGATGCGCGCAAGATCGATTAGCCCTGAAAGGCCGCCTTCCCTGTACATGAACGATGCGCTGTCAAGATGCAGCCTGCCTGAAAGGACGTATCCTTCGGGTTTGTAGATTATCCTGCCGTAGCTGAAGTACGACCTGCCCTTTTTGGGATCCCTGCCGCGCATGCGCCCAAGCTGCATCGGGATGCCAGCGAGTTCGGCCCTGTGGTAGAGATAGGGCAGGTCAAAGCTGTCGCCTCCGTTTGTGGCAATGATATCCGGGTCTTCTTTTGCCACTAGTCTGGAAAGTTCGTCCAGCATCATGTTTTCATCGCTTTCAAGTACGCTTTCTCCCAGGGCAATACTGCCAATAGGGTCGTCCATGGTGGTTATTCCGTGCTGCTTCTTTGGCTTTACCGACAGCTCCATGATCTTAAGATGCGGGATAGTGTAATCCATCGAATACCGGTCATCCATATCCAGATCTGCCATGGGGAACAGGTTTTTCGAAAGCAGGTACTGCCGTGCCGGGTCAAGGTCGATGTTATACAGCATGCATCCGCGCGCCTCGAGCATCCCGGCTATTTCGTATATTGCATCTGTGCTCTTCACCCTCACAGAAATGAGACGCTCCAATCCACCTGAGAGATGCGTTTTTTTATCCTGGAAACCTGTGTCAACAACACCAGGGATGGTAGCTATCAGGGATTTCAGCTCAGAGCCGCCAGTGACATATATTTCAGGATAGTATGTCTCTTTTACAGGCAGGCAGGCATCATTCTTTTTTATCCAGCATGTTACTGTGCTGTCCTCCCGGTTGTACTGCACATCCAGCAGATGCATATACTGCCTCCTGCAGCCTGTTTATCTCTTTTTGCTGCTCGATCAGTATCGACATGAACATCGAGTCCATCGGATCAAGCAGCGGGGCGACAGTTGACGAGGACGCATGTTTGCGGGACATGTTCATGATACGGTCAAATGCGTCCCTGTCACAACCGCGCAGCGCCCTTCGGAAGGCTGTAAGTTCAATGGCTATACTTTCAAGCAGCACCCGAAAGCTCGGCACAGTTCTGCCCATTCGTCTCACCTCCAATGAAATCAGTGACCTTCGTCTGCCCCGGCGGTACAGGCACGTGCATGAACACGTTACCGCCATCCTTCACCTTAACATGGGTTTTTGTCTTTTCGATCCTGATCACTCGATCCGCATTCCCGGCAAGCATCCTGTCTCCCCACCAGTTCCCTCCGAAGCTTGTCACCACGGTAACAAGGCCGGAAGACCGCGTGACATCCCGGAGATTTTTGAGCAGGGGATCGAACAGGCGTTTCCCGTCTTCTGTTGAGAAAAGATTGGACAGGTACAAAACTGCGACCAGTGAAGGAGGCCACCGGAGCGCAGCATCATGCAGCCCGCATATAATGGCATCCATCTGGTACTCTGTAAACGCCCGCGCTACATGGATTCGGGATAGCGCGCTTCTTGTATCCTGGCCAAGCAACTTTACCGACCTTGAAACTGCATACGGATCGAAGCTATTTGCTCCATCTACAAGTATGACGTCATGTCCACCGCACGCTTTAAGCGCGCACAGGCCGAAAAGCGTATCGGTTACGAGCGTGGATGTTCCCTCGATAACTGTTATACATGCAGGTTTGAAACCTGCCGGGTCGATACAGCTTCCGATTAAAGGATTTAATTGTCTGGAAGAGGTGTACATAGTTTTCACCGTTCTAAGAATTAGACGTCTGTTTTCAAGCTATAATACGAAGAGC
This sequence comes from Candidatus Methanoperedens sp., assembly GCA_027460535.1. Classification (NCBI taxonomy): domain Archaea; kingdom Methanobacteriati; phylum Methanobacteriota; class Methanomicrobia; order Methanosarcinales; family Candidatus Methanoperedentaceae; genus Candidatus Methanoperedens; species Candidatus Methanoperedens sp. The sequence continues at coordinate 70,431 of JAPZAR010000006.1, read as the reverse complement.
AAAGAGCAGGGTGAAAGTATTACAAATTGCGTAACGGAAATTTCTGAAAATATACCGTAACGGAATTTAAAACATCTGTGAAAGCCTGGATGCCAGCGGCACAAGCAAAAACCATATCATCAGCCCTACTGCAAGGCTTTTTACCAGCCCTATCCGCTGGGTGAGAAGTATCACGGCAAAAATGTAGGCGAACCATGGTATGTTCCCAACCACGATTCCTTTTGCGAAATCAACGGCCGCTCTCTCCCCCAGGGCATTGCCCACAATGAGCAGGCTTACGATGGTAACGGCAGGTATGGTCGCTATTATCCCGCCTAATTTGGGGCCGAACAGCTCTGCTATCCAGGTAGTCCCTGCTATCACCGCGCCGCCTATCGCAAATCTGATGAGGAGATCGTAATACATGAAGGAATATTCGAATTAAAGGGTAATAAAGTCTGCGAGTTTTATAGAGATATGGTGGGCATGCAGCGGTCGCTTCTTGATTGTCTGATTACTTTCACTTCGCTCTTAACAAATGGTTATACTCTCTCTCCAAAAACCCACACGCTCGCATCAATAACACCAATATTATCTAAATTTCGTCATGGTATACAAATCAAATCTCTATAACATCATATGAGCAAATTTCTAAATCTTCATTTAATTCAGTCATCCAATCTTTGAAATATAATCAAATTTAATTAGGGCCTTCAGACAATAATGCCCCGGATTTTCCAATCCAGTGGTCAGTGACTTCATCAGGATGGCTCATGCTCGTTAAAATTGTAGATTGCTGAAGATCTTTTTTTTTAAAACTATGAATAGAACAAATTGATTACAAAAAATACCTAGGTTTTTATGAGAATATCCGCACCAATATGTTAAAGGCTATCATAATGAGCATACTAATCATTAAATATATATATTGGTAAGATGTCTTTGCTTTAGTGATAAGGATGGCAAAAGAGAGCAGATTTGAAATAATCTTAGAAATGCTAAAGGCATTACAGGAAGAGAAAAATTTAAATAAGACTCAAATAATTCAACGGTCATATCTTGAGCGGGGAAATATCCAAGGATATCTAGATTTTCTATTAAAAAAAGGTTTTATTATAAATTTTAATCAGGACCAGGTATGCTATGAGTTAACTGAAAAAGGTGAAAATTTATTTAAAAGATTAGAGGAAGTAGCCGGGATATTGGGTTAAAATTGAAGTTCCAAATATTCCAGTCCATCGACTGTTATTTTTAGAGTCTCTTCTTCTTTCTCAATAAGTCCCCATTCTAGCAGGAATCGAATCGCTTCATTCAACCTATCTACCGACAGATGGAGTTCATTATTTATCTCCTCAACCCCATGCCAGTTGGAGTCTTGAAGCAGTTCTAATATGCGATCGAGATTTTTCATTATGAGGAAGTGGTTTTCATCATATATAAAATATTTGAGTTGGATTATCATTCGAAATTGAAAATGTCATAGGATTGTAAAACCAGATTTCAGAACCATCAGCCAATTCAGGAAAACAACTTGAACTGGTTCATCCTGCCTTTCAGGAGTTAGCAAGATATGCAAGCCTCCTCGGTCGGGATTTCTGACTGCAGACGATCGTGTTTTGTGCATCCATTGGAATATCTTGAACCAGAATAACAATCGTGGTGCTAAAATCGGGACATGGATAGAGCTAGGAGAATAGCGATTAGAAAATAAAGCAAGAAATGAAACATTATCATACTTTCTAGGTTCATATGATTTTTTGGTTTTTCTTAGCATGTAGTAAAATAATTGAGAAATTGAAGAATGGCAATCTAATACTTTATTATTATGAAGATTAAACTAAATAGTGTATTTGTGGGGAGAAATTATCATGACAACGAGCCACGAGTGGCTGCCGGGCGGGTTTTTCTTTGTTCACCGCCGGGAGTCAGCGGGGGGCAAGGGACTTGATTCGTTAGAACAACCAAGGGGGAATAGATATGACCGAAAAAAAAGCAAAAAGCAACGCCATAAAGAGGACTAAGGAGCGGGAGATCGCCATAACGCGAATTTTTGACGCACCGCGTGAGCTTGTGTGGAAGGCGTGGACAGATCCCGAACGCGTGAAGCGCTGGTGGGGGCCAAAAAACTTTATGTCACCTTTCTGCAAAATCGATTTCCGCGTGGGTGGAGCCTATCTCTTTTGCATGCGATCGCCCGAGGGACAGGATTTTTGGAGCACTGGTTTCTATCGCGAAATAGTTGAGCCAGAGCGTATCGTCTGCACCGATAGCTTTGCAGATGAGAAAGGCAATGTGGTCCCGGCCACCTACTACGGTTTGAGCGCAGACTTCCCGTTAGAATTGCAGGTGACTTTGACATTCGAAGAACATGATGGCAAAACAAGGATGACTTTGAGACATGTCGGCATCCCTGAGGGCCAGATGAGCGATTTGACGGAAGTTGGCTGGAACGAATCCTTCGACAAGCTTGCTGAAAGCCTGAAATGATTAAAAGGAGAAAACATTATGAGAAAACTTATTGTAAGCACATTTGTAACGCTTGATGGCGTTATGCAAGCACCCGGGGGACCGGAGGAAGATCCGACCGGCGGTTTTACCTACGGCGGATGGACGGTCAATTACTGGGATGACATGATGGGGCAAGTAATGGGCGAATCTATGGCAAAGCCTTCTGAGTTATTATTGGGCAGGAAGACATATGAAATCTTTGCTGCGCACTGGCCATACGTTAAAGATGACCCGGTTGCCGACAAATTGAACAGCGTCAAGAAGTATGTTGTCTCCAGAACCCTTGGAGAAGTGACCTGGAATAATTCCACACTGGTAAGGGGAAACGTGGCGCAGGCAATCAGAAATCTCAAGGAGCAAAAAGGGCCCGAACTCCAGGTGCACGGTAGCGGCAATCTTATTCAAACATTGCTTAAACATGATCTTATCGATGAGTTTCGGTTATGGATTTTCCCGGTTACTATAGGGAAGGGCAAGCGGCTGTTTGGTGAGGGAACGCAACCGGTTAATCTCAAGCTGATTGATAGCAAAACTTCTACTACCGGTGTGATCATAGCTACCTATGAACCCGCCGGAGACCTAAAGACGGGATCGTTTGCGCTAAAGGAGTAAAATTATGGCTACCTTCAAGCAAAAAATAACTCCCTTCTTATGGTTTGATAAAAACGCTATCCCGAGGGGCCTTTGGTTGGACCGATGAAAGGCATGGAGGGAAAAGTCCTCACCGCTGTGTTTGAAGTGGAGGGGCAAAGGTTTATGGCCCTCGACGGTGGTCAGTTCTTTAAGCCATCTGGCGCCGTATCCTTCTATGTAGAATGCGAAAAGCAAGAAGAAGTTGACTATTATTGGAATAAGCTCAGTGAGGGCGGCGATCCGAAGGCCCAGCAGTGCGGCTGGCTTCAAGACAAATACGGTTTTTCCTGGCAAATTATTCCTACTACCCTGCCACGCTTGCTCAATGACCCCGATCGAGAGAAAGCCGATCGCGTAATGCAGGCGATGCTCAAGATGAAAAAGATTGATATAAAAACTTTAAAACAGGCATACGAGGGGCGATAAAGGACATGAAAAAATTAGTTGTAGGAGATTTTCTGACTTTGGATGGTATCATGCAGGCGCCGAGTTATCCTTGGGAGGATACGGAAAGAGGGTTCAAGTACGGCGGCTGGCAAATGCCATACTTCGACGCTGAAAAGGGAAAAATTATAGGTGAGCTGATAGCGGCTGCAGATGCTTTGCTCCTTGGTCGGGTGACCTATCAGATCTTTGCCGCGTACTGGCCCAATGCGCCTGAAGATGACCCAATAGGCCATAAACTGAATAGCATACCCAAATATGTGGTATCTACGACCCTGGATAAGGTAGAGTGGAACAATTCAATGCTGATCAAGAAGAATGTCGAGGAAGAGGTCGCCAAACTGAAGCAGCAACCTGGTTCTGGGTTTCTGTACGTCCCAGGCAGCGGGAAGCTGGTGCAGTCCCTGATGAAGGCTGGGATAGTTGACGAATATGTTCTTATGATCCATCCCCTCGTTTTGGGCAGTGGAAAGCGCCTGTTTGAAAACGGGGTTGGTCCCATAAAATTGAAACTGGTAGACAGCAAGACAACAAGTTCTGGTGTTGTGATTCTTACCTATCAACCACAGAGTACGTGAGGTAAGCAATATGAGAAAAATAAGCGTATTTAATCACGTGACAGTCGACGGCTTCTTTGCCGGACCACACGGTGAGATAGATTGGTTCAAGGCAATTAAAAAAGATGATGAATACGATTCGTATACCCATGAGCAGGCGGCCAAATCAGGCAATACGCTGATTTTTGGCCATACGACCTATGAGATGATGAAAAGCTACTGGCCCACCCCGGATGCGATCAAGAACGATCCGGGTATGGCTCGGGTTGTGAACAATAGCCCGAAGATAGTTTTTTCAAAAACGCTGCAGAATGTGGAAGAAGGGCACAATTGGAAAAACATCAAGCTCTTTCATGAAATAAAGCCGGAAGAAATTATCAAGCTGAAAGAGCAGGAGGGCGAAGATTTCACAATATTGGGTAGCGGTACTATCGTGCAACAGTTTGCAAACCACGGTCTCATCGATGAATACCAACTTGTGATCGTCCCCGTTATTTTAGGCGCTGGCAAATGCTTATTCAAAGACGTTAAAAAGATGAACCTGAAGCTTCTCGGAGCAAGAGCATTTAAAAATGGAATCGTCTTGCTTAAATACGGACATGCCTGAAAGCGATGAGAGGATTTAGCATGGATTGAGAATCTGGCATGGAAAGAGGCGTCAAATATTCATATGATCGTCTCAACGAACTTCTTGCGAAAGAATTAACAAAAGGATAAAATGAAAATATGAAAGAATTTATGCTGCTTATACGAAATGATGGTGAAGCAAAAGCATCATTGTCTGCTGAAGAACACCTGGCGTTCATTAAAAAATGTGAGATATATATTGACATTTTAAAAAGTCAAAATAAATTGATAGCCGCACAACCACTCATACTTGAAGGGGTTATTATTACCAGGACAAATAAGGAGTGGAAAGAAAATATTATTGTAATAGGCAAAGATGTCCAGGTAGGATATTACCATATTTTAGCAAATGACATTAATGAAGCTATTAGCATTGCAAAAAACAATCCCGAATTTGAGTACGTTGCTTCTGCAAGTGTTGAAGTAAGACCTATAAAGACAGAAGAAAAAGAAACTGCGTTTGTATATCCGACAAATGTTTAATTTGAATAAATTTGAATGAAATGACAAAAATAAAAATTGTGAACAAAACATTTTTCAAACTAGAAACAATTTAAAGCAAGAAAACTGAAAGGAGATACATATGCAAAAAATTACCCCATTCTTGTGGTTCGACGGCAAAGCCGAAGAGGCGATGAAATTTTATATTTCAATTTTTAAAAATTCAAAGATTATAAGCGTTACTCGATATGGAGAGGAAGGGCCAGGCCCGAAAGGTACGGTAATGACCGCGAGTTTCCTAATCGAAGGGCAAGAATTTGTAGCACTTAACGGCGGCCCGCAATTCACTTTCTCACAAGCCATATCTTTTGTCGTGAACTGCCAGACACAGGAAGAAGTAGACAAGTTTTGGGAGAAGCTCTCCGAAGGCGGAGAAAAACAACAATGCGGCTGGCTAAAAGATAAATTTGGTGTGTCATGGCAGATCGTTCCTGTTGTATTAGTCGAGATGTTGCAGGACAAAGACCCGGAGAAATCAAAAAGAGTCATGGCTGCAATGCTTAAAATGGATAAAATTGACATAAAAACTTTAAAGCAAGCGTATGAGCTGGCAAACAAGAGATAGAGAAATAGATATGAACAGAGACTTTAATGACGTTTAAATCCCAGCATATCAGTGTTTCGATCAATCGGTCGGCGGAACAGGTTTACGAATTCGTTTCAAATCCTGAGAATCTGCCCAAATGGGCCGCAGGACTCAGCGGTTCCATAAAGAATGTCAAGGGTGACTGGATCGCCGAATCCCCGATGGGAAGAGTCAAAGTTAAATTCGCTGACAAAAATAAATTCGGCATTCTGGATCACGACGTCACTTTGCCGTCTGGAGCGAAAATCTATAATCCCATGCGCGTATTTATCAACAATGATGGCAGTGAATTAATCTTCACGCTGTATCGGCGGCCGGGCACATCAGACCAATTGTTTGCCAAGGACGCAGAGGCAGTCACAAGGGACCTGGAAAAGTTAAAATCACTTCTTGAAAATTCAGCATATCAATAAGGAGGATTAGCATGAGAAAAATAATTGTATCCGAGATGGTAACACTTGATGGATTCTTTGCAGGACCTAATGGGGAAATAGATTGGCATATCGTGGATGAAGAATTCAACCAGTATGCCATCGATCTACTTAATACGGTCGATACTATTTTATTCGGACGAGTGACTTATCAGCTTTTTGAAAGTTATTGGCCTGCCGCGGTTGCATCAACTTCAAAGAGCGATCTTGAAATTGCTCACAAAATAAATAATATGACCAAAATTGTTTTCTCAAAGACTCTGGGAAAAGTTGAATGGAAAAATGCCAGGCTGGTTAAAGAGGTAATCCCGGAAGAAATCGCAAAAATGAAACAGCGGCACGGTAAGGACATGGTGATATTCGGTAGTGGCAGCATTGTATCAACTTTTACACAGCTTGGCTTAATTGATGAATACCGGATTATAGTGAATCCTGTTATCTTAGGCAATGGCAAACCATTATTAAAACACATCAAGGACAGGATTGATCTTAAACTTTTAAGAACAATGACGTTTAATTCGGGGAATATTTTACTTGTCTATCAGCCTGCAAAAAAATAACCGGGAAAGAACTGTAATGCGTTCCTGAAATATTCGCCCCTATGAATACCAGAATAAAAAAATGCGTTTGCGGATTCCAGTATTTCTTCCATTGTCTTATGCATACTGTCCCGCTACAAAACCGGAAGCCCATGCCCACTGTAAATTGTATCCCCCCAGTTGCCCTGTCACATCTATGACCTCACCTGTAAAATAAAGACCTCTTACTTTCCTGGATTCCATTGTTTTGGATGAGAGTTCATTCGTGTCAATTCCTCCAAGAGTGACCTCAGCCGTTTCAAAGCCTTCAGTAGATCCCGGTTTGATCTCCCAGTTATGAACCTGATGATCGATGTTCCTGAGTTCCTTTTCATTATATTGACTGATCGGTTTTGACTGGAGACTCAAGGCACACCATATCTTCGAAAATCGCAAAGGCAGATATTCCGAAAGCAGGTTATGCATCTCAATTTTACTTTTGTTTTGCTGTCTTGCCATGAAAATACCGTATAAATCAATATCAGGCAATAGATCGATAACGATGGTGTCTCCCTCCTTCCAGTATGATGAAATTTGAAGTATTGCAGGACCGCTAAGTCCCCTGTGAGTGAAAAGGATGCTTCCCCGAAACTCCATATTATTGCATTTGATAACGGCATCAATTGAAATACCGCTCAGTTCGGCAAACCTTGCCAGGTCTTCCGGGGAAAAAATGAAAGGAACAAGCGCGGGTTTTGGCTCTTTAATATTTAGGCCGAACTGCTTTGCTATCCTGTACCCGATGCCTGAAGCTCCTATCTGTGGGTAAGACAATCCACCGGTAGCAATCACAAGCGACTCCGACTCAAAAATCCCATGATCAGTCGATACTATAAAAGATAATTCTTTTTTCACATCCATGATCTGGCAATTTAAAATCATGTTTACACCCGCATCATTACTTTCATCCTGGAGCATTCTTATTATATCCTCCGAGCTTTTTGCGCAGAATAATTGACCCTGTTCTCTTTCCTGATATTTTACGCCGTGTTTTTCAAGCAGGGCGATAAAATCATCCGGAGTAAAACGGGAAAGCGCAGACTTGCAGAAATGAGGATTATTTGATAAATAATTCATGTGGGATGTATTTATATTAGTAAAATTACAGCTTCCACCCCCCGAAATGCGAATTTTTTTCCCGATTTTCGAAGCGCGGTCAAGAACGAGGACAGAGCGACCTCTTTTTCCGGATTCAATGGCGCACATCATGCCTGATGCACCTGCTCCTATTATGATAACATCTTTTTTGATCATATTTTTCTCAGGTTTCACTACGTTGCTTTCTCCTGTATTATTCTTATCCGGGTATGTATGGATAAAATAATTATTTTTTCCTGCGCGAGAATCGCAAATCAGTATATTAAAACCCGAAGTATCCATGCCGGAGCATAGGAATTTATTCCATTACTCACTTCATTATATGATAAACTTTGGAAGACAAAAAAAATTATTGCTTAACGTTATCGTTTATCTCTGGAATCCTGCTAAAATCGGTGATGATTTATTATTTCTCTGTGAGCACGTCCACGCGCTGATGAAGCTCTGCCACGCTTTCTGCAAGGATTTTGACCACCTGGGCACATCTATCCACAAAACTTGCCGTCGACGTAATGTCAAGATTATCTTTTGAATCCGAAATATCCTTCATAAGGCTTTCTGCCATTTCTATGATCTCTTCCGGTGTGTTATCTATCATTGAACTCTCCTCCCTTAGTAGATAGATGTCCTCGATAGGTCTTTAATATTTCTGATTTGATAGGCTTTTTCGTAATCCCATTTATTCCTGCTTTTCTTCCATTATTCTGCTATACACCTCGCTCCATGACAGTTGCGAACCCGCAGCCACGAACATGGCACATGCCACTGCCTCAGCTATCTGTTCGTTGGTAGCACCATGTTTCTTTGCGCGCTCGGCGTGTATCTCGGTACAGCGCTCGCATCTCATGAGTGCAGACGCAGCCACGGAGATGAGTTCTTTTGTGCGCTGGTCAAGGGCGCCTTCCTTATAGACGGCATTTCTCAATTCAGAGAACGCTTTCGCAACCTCAGGTGTGTTCTCGTTGAACCATGACATTTGAAATTCCTCCTTTTATCTCTTAACTGATAGTGGCAAACCGTTTTTGTCAAACCATTTCGCCCTCGCCATCCAGGCGACATGGACAAGCCCGAGCATCACAGGAACCTCGATAAGCGGCCCGACAACGGCCGCGAAAGCCTCGCCGGAGCCTATCCCGAATACCGCAATGGCAACTGCAATGGCAAGTTCGAAATTATTGCTTGCCGCGGTGAAAGCAAGAGTCGTGGAGTCTTCATAGGAGAAGCCCATTTTCTGCGACATGAAAAATGAAAGCCCGAACATTATCGAAAAATATGCAAGGAGCGGGATTGCTATCCTGAAGACATGCCATGGAAGGGCTACTATGTACTCTCCCTTCAGGGAGAACATTACTATGATGGTAAAGAGAAGCCCTATAAGTGCAGTCGGGCCAAGCTTTTCCATAAATACATTATCGTACCATTCCTTTCCTTTGATTTTCATCAGAACAGCCCTTGTTATTATACCCGCGATAAAAGGGATGCCAAGATAGATGAAAACCGCCCTGGAGACCTGCATGATCGATATATCGACTATTGCTCCCGCTCCTGCGCCGCCTATCCATGTGGAAAATACTGTGATAAATGCGTAGGCAAGCACGGAATATAATGCTACCTGGAAAAGAGAATTCATGGCAACAAGGACAGCGCACAGGTCGTTGTCCCCTCCTGCGAGCTGGTTCCAGACAAGAACCATGGCGATGCAGCGGGCGAGACCGATCAAAATGAGGCCAATTCGGTACTCCGGGAGGTCGGGGAGGAAGATCCATGCCAGGGAGAACATCAGCACGGGACCAATGATCCAGTTCTGGATGATAGATGCGCTCAGGGCTTTTCCCTGCCTCTTCATTTTGGAGAGTTCCTCGTATTTCACGCCAGCCAGAGGAGGATACATCATCCATATAAGACCTATCGCAATGGGCAGGGAGACCTGCTCGATACGATGTGCATCCAATATCCTGGCTATCTGCGGATATACTGCTCCAATAATTATGCCAGCTGCCATGGCGAGAAGGATCCAGAGGGTCAGGAACTTACTTATTATACTGAGACTTCCTTTACCTGTTCCCCCGGAACGACCGGTTATTTCTTTCAAGTATCGCCTCTCTCCTTATGTGTTTTCATACAACTGATATCTGCTAAATCTAAACAGACGTTTATAAAATAAACATTATACTTGAATATCAAGAAAATTTGATATGATAATCGCATACTCAGGTCTCCTATAGGCCTATGTGATATTTTATTTCAATATCCCTTTTACGATCACGTCCACAGCCTCTTCTGGAGTGAGCCCGTGTGCCATCAGGGTTTCAAGTTGCCTTTTATCCACGCTTCCGATAGCAGCTTCATGGGTTACTTTCGCAAGGGGATGCGTAACATTCACAATAGGAATGGCTTTAGCAACAGCACTGTCCTTTACGATCTCCATGCAGTCTACATGACCTCTTGCACCCGCAGCGTTGCCTTCGGTGATACCGGTTACCTCCGCTTCCGCCCTATCCTCAAGAGCGACCCTTGTTTTTATGAGACCTCTTGAATTTTCGCCATCGAGCACGACCTTTTCTTTTATATTGATCTTATCATCGCCATGACCGAATACCCTTGCTATCAATTCCGTTACAGCATTTTCACCTACCTCGATCGTATAATCTATCCCGAGTTTTCCAACCCTTCCAGTGATCAATGAAAAATCAGTAAAGTACCTGCCGTTTTTGCCAACCTTTACAACCGCCTTCGGGATTACTTCTATTCCCCCGTAAGGTCCATGATAATGAACCTCCGAATATCTCATCTCGGCATTTTCACCTATTTCAACAACTGCATCCATGATATGCCTCACGTTCTCCGCCTTCGGGAATATACAATGTGCAATAAAACGTGCTGAAGAGTCTTTTTCAAGCTGGACATTCATCTTTATTTCCTGTATTCCCTTTTTGTGCATTACGCCAAAGCAAAGGTGTACAGGATGTTTTATGATTCTTCCCTCAAGAACCCTGACGTTTGCAGCAATTCCAGTGGCAGTCTCTTCTGCCTTTACCTCTATTCCATCAACTGCCTTCATGCTTAATATCTTATGACCGCTTGCAACAAGGTGAGCTATATCACCCATACCAAGAATGCTTTTATCCCCGCCAGACTCTCCAAATACTTTCATCAATTCATCAAGTTCAGACATATACACATTCCTCGCTGCTGCATATCTCGCATTTCCTTGATTTATAATATTCAGCAACCTTCTCTGGATCACCAGAGCATACTATTTTACCATCGCAGATCTGGGATGCCCTGTCCGCGATCTTCCCAATTTCCTCCCTGTGAGTAATTAAAAGCACAGAAGCCCCATTTTTCTTTAATACATTGATAACATTTATGATATCCTGTATAGAGAGCATATCTATACCAGAGTCGGGTTCATCAAGGATAGCCAGTTTCGGCTCCAGTGCGACAATGGATGCAAGTTCGATCCTTTTTCTTTCACCGCCGCTTAGTGATTTATCCATCATCCTGGCAATGCAGAGTTCTGGAGAAAGTCCTACCATTTCAAGATAATGGGATGGGTTTATATCTTTTTTCTTCAGGGTCAGGTAATCCCTGACAGAAATACCCTCAAGCCTTACCGGCTCCTGCCAGGCCAGGGTGATTCCGAGCTTTGCCCTTTCGTGGATTTTAAGATCATTAATAACCATCCCTCCAAAAAGTATCTCTCCCGAAGTTGGAACATAACCTTCACATCCCATAATGAGATAGGCAAGAGTGCTCTTGCCTGTTCCATTTTTTCCGAGAATTGCGTGGACTTCTCCAGATTCAACTTCAAGAGAAAGCCCGGAAAATATTTCTCTTTCTTTTACTCGGTATGTTATATCTTTGATCTCAAGCAAAGGCATCTTATTTTGAGCCTCCCCATAAACATAGTTATCTGGTTTTCGTACTTATGAACCTGTTCATTTATTCCATTCTTCTCCAAGCAGTTGCTTTTGATCTACCATGGCAACTATGGAATTGACAAGTTTCTTCCCTTCCTCTATTTCATTCACCTCTCTGATAGTAACTTTTCCGCATGCAAAAAAATTGGTCTTCACGCCTTCCAAGACGTACAAGTACCACGCCAAGACTTTCAGAGTAGTGCGCGCATCCAGCATCCCTGAGAACTCTTTAAGACCAGGACAGCCATAATATTGTTGAAATAAAGCCTATTAGCTTAAAGATACCGACATTTAACCTCAAGCTGCATGGAGTTAGATACTGCTGAGTATCGGCGTCTCCCTTTGAGTTGCTGAATCGAGAGAGAGCAGATGGTGTGCTTTTTAGAATAATGGGTAATTCGAAATATAAATTTACACATAAAATCGGTTTTACCTGCGCTGCCAACACCAGAACACGAGCAGCATGACTATAGCAGAGAGAACAGAGGGGAAGGGAGTTGATTTGTTTGGAGTGGTATAATTTTGAAAAGTTTCAGGAGTCTGTGTTGATGTTGTGATTATTGGAACTTCAGGTGTTGCCAAAGTAGTCTGAATTGCAGGTGTTATAGATTGTGAAGCTTTTTCTCCAATGAAATATACTTTCAGATCTTTTGACCCCGCTGCCGCATAGGAGCCATCTGGAGATAACGAGACGCTAAGAACATCTTTATCCGTCCTGTAACTCCACAAAAGTGTCCCTCCATTATCGAAGATATAAATATCTCTTCCCGACGCTGCTATTATTCGCGAACTATCCGATGAAACCATTACATCAGTAGTTGAATAATTTGTATTGTAACTCCACAAAAGCGTTCCGCTTCTGTTAAAAAGGTGAATGTTATCTCCCGATAGAGCAGCTACGTACGAGCCATTTGAAGAGACTGAAATTGCATTAATTCCAAGCATATCTTTTTTCGACATTTTTCCGAGATTGATATCGTAGAAATATATATTGTTTCCAGACACAGCTGACAGAAATGAACCGTCTGAGGAAATTGAAACAATTCGAACTTCAGAATCGGTCTGGAAACTCCGAAAAGGATAAAAAAAATCTTCACTCCTGTTAAAGATGCCTATCTCATCCTCTTCTAACCCCGTGGAATACACTATTCTATCTGTCGAATACCCTGCTGCTATGTATGAACCGTTGGAAGAGATTGATAGGGTATTAATGCTACCAGGTATATTGAAACCAATTCTAAGCGGTCCAGCTTGTTTAGAGATAAAAATGTATCTTCCTCCTTCGGCAATTTGGGTAATGGATGCTGCGACGACATACGAACAATCCGGGGATATTGCTAAATTGTGTACATCGTGACCGGGGGAAAAAAAGTTTAACTGATTTCCATTCTTGTTGAAAAGATAAACTTCTCCTTCAGATCTCAGTGCAATATATTCGCCATTTGAACAGACTTTCATTTCTTTCAACCCATCCTTTGGATAGATGTTCCACAAAGGTTTTCCTTCTCTGTCGAACGAATAAATCTTACCTGGAGAACTTGCAGCTATAAATGAGCCATTTGAAGAGACTGAAACGGCAAAAACATAACCTTCAGTTTTGTAACTCCCCAGAAGTTCATAGCCCGATTCTTGTGCCTGAACATTATCTACGAGTGCGATTAAAAGTAACACATAAAAAATGATTTTCAACATATACTACCACCATGAAAATAGACATTTATATTATAAGAAGCTTGCTCCTTAGAGGTAAACTGCTCTATTTCTGCAGAACGAATTTAAACATAAACCTATCGTTTGTGATAAACAAAGGTTTTGATAGTTGACCGAAGATTATGTAAATCCTCAGTCTATCCTGAATAAATATTATGCAAATATTTATTAAATTTCGAACTATAAGTATGTTACTTGGATATCAAGAAAAATTGATATGATGTCAAACCATACAACATTCTATGAAATGCTGCCCGAAAGATAAGGATATCAAGAAAGAATGGATGGATAAGCTTGAAAACGAATCAAACAGTATATCAAAAGGCAGAGCGAGGGAGATCTGCCGTTTTTCTTATGTTTTCAGTCATCCTTTAAGGCTTAAGATCGCTATGTTATTAAACAAAGGAGATCTATGCGTGTGTGAGATTGTATCAATTCTAAGAGAGAAACAGAATCTGATATCTCATCACCTTTCTATTATGAAGAAGCATCGTGTTATTACCTCTTACAATCAATCCAAATACAAATATTATGTGATAGAGAAGGAAGCGGCAGACTTTTTAAGTGCTTTACTGAAGAATGAGATGGTGTAAATCCGCAGAGGAATTTAACAAATCAAAAAGTACTGAATTCCATTTTCATGATAGAGTTATATTTTATTGCAGGACTTACATCATATAATTCTCTTTCTTCATTTTCGATAGGATAATCCGGACAAAGATCTTTTCGACCAGTTCTTTATCAACCGATCTGTTATTATCGCTGTATTTCAAGGTGAGATATTTTGCGTAGTCTGCAATGTCACCCTCTGTAGAAAGGATTTTCTTCTTGAGGACAGCACTTATATCCGCCTCTACATCGCCGCTCAGGGGTATCTCCGCCACTTTAGATAGATCATCCCCGGTTAATTTTTTACACAGCTCATCGAGATTTAGAGAATTCCATGCCATTTATCATGCCCTCATTCCGTTTTTCGACCCATGAAATATCAACTCTCACGAGTTCTATAAATCTTATACTATATAAACATGATTATTACTAAATCCACGCCCTTTCGGTTATCTGCATCTTCTTTGTATCGTGCTCTCTCAGATCACAGCCTGAATAAAAACCTCATGACTTTACCCGATATAGCCTCCATGTCATTGAGTCCCAATCCCTCCATACCCACAACCGCCAGCACCTCACTTTCCCTTTTGAAAATCTCGATATCCCCAATGTCGTCAGCAACTATTATACGTGGCTTATCGGAATGTGTGAACCCATCGGCAAGCACGATATCGCTATCCGTGAAATATTTGTCGCAGATCTCATCAATTTTCATTTCACCTTCGACAGCCTTGATCAAAGCGAACTTCACGGGTGATGCGATAGCCACCGTATCCGCTCCGGCTTTTGCGTATTTCCATGTATCCTTGCCTTCCACATCCATTTCAAAATCGCCGTGCTTATGGTATTTTAATGCGCCCACCCTGAGGCCGTGGTTTTTCAGCTCCTTTATCAATCCTGTCATCAACATTGACTTTGCGCTTTTACTTTTTCCCACGATGCAGATAACAGGTGTCACAGACCAAGCCTCCCCGGATGGGTGAACACGGACATTTTTTCATCTGAAACGAAGCATACTAGACAGACTCCTGCTTTCTCAGCGGCCTCCACGCCCGTATTAAGGGGCGCAGTCTTGGTTGCCACAAGAGGAATGCCTGCCCGGGCAGCTTTTTGAACCATGCCCGCGGACTGCCGCCCCGTGGAGAGCAGGAAATGTTCACCCAGCCTGACACCGTTTAGTATTGCCCGCCCCACCACCTTGTCAAAAGCATTGTGCCTGCCGACATCAATGGCCTTGACAACGCATTCCCCATCGTTATTTACAAGGCATGCGGCATGGGTTCCGCGCGTCTTCCTGTATATATCGGAATCCAGAAATCCAAGGCTTTTTCTAATTGCATCTGGGCTGAATATAGTATCGGAGCTCACAGAGATTACCTCGTTCTCATCCCAGCGAACGCCCACGCATCCCGAGGAGCGCAGCTCGCGCCAGAGCTCAAGATGCTCCGTGTATTCCATCCGGGTATGCACGGTTTTTCCCTCAATACGAAGGTCTTTGATCTCGTCCCGGGATTTCACTATCCCCTCGCAGATAAGATAACCGAGAGCAAGCTCTTCCAGCATCTCAGGCGTGGCCAGTATCGAAGCTACCCGGATATTATTTACAAATAATTCAATGGTATCTTCCACGGCTACTGAATATATTCTATCACGGGATACATCACCGTTCAATTCCCTGGCCTTGTAATTTCCTGTGTACATATTAAAATGATCTCTTTTTTATAACCTCTTGTATATCTTCCTGGGTATTCACATTCATAAATGTTCTTAAATCAGGGTCGATTTTTTTGATATCATCCGTAGAAACATAATTTACATTCAGTTTGAATACTGGGGAAAGTATCACAGTTTCACCTTTTTCTATCGCTTCTCTTGTCTCACGTATCATTGGCCTGCATCTGTAAACAGCATGCAACGGTTCAAGAAAGCCATCATCCCATCGAGGAATTGCTGCATCGAAATATTCACTTTCCCTGAAAAGTAACTCTACGGCCTTCTCACTAATAAAAGGCATATCGCAAGCTGCGATAAAACAATACTCATCCTCGCAAGCCAAAAGTCCGGAAAGCATCCCTGCAAGAGGACCTATGTTCTCATAAGCATCGTATGTGAGCTTGCAGCCAGCAAGCACGGATTTCAAACGTTCCCCCTGGGCTTCATCACGTGCGGAAATAATAATGTTGTCCGCGACTTTTTCAAGGCTCTCTATGACAAAAGATATAATCGGCCTGCCATTGATATCTATAAGGGCTTTTTCCCGATAACCCAGGCGGCTTCCAAAACCCCCGGCAAGTATGAGCGCGGAATAAGACATGATTAAATATGTCCCGCCTCCTTCATGCTGAAATGGCGTCCGTCGCCTATTATAACATGGTCAAGCACATCTATCCCTATTATCTTTCCCGTCTCCACAAGTTTCTTCGTGATCTCGATATCCTCCCTGCTCGGCGTGGGATCGCCCGATGGATGGTTATGAGCCACGATGATGTGCGCCGCGGATTCAGCCAGGGCAGTCTTGAATACTTCTCTTGGATGGACGATGTTGGCGTTCAATGAACCGATGGATATGGTTTCCTCTTTGATTATCTGGTTCTTGGTATCAAGGCATAACTCGATAAAACTTTCTTTTTTCTGCTCCCTCATTTTCGGGTAGATCCGCCTGTATACGTCCTCAGGTGAGTTGATCTTTGGTTTTGCGTCTTCACTGAAGGATTCCAACCTGCGTGCGATCTCAAAACATGCTGCGATCTGCGCCGCTTTACTTTCTTTGATGCCGTGTATGTCCATTAATTGTGAATGGTTAGTCTGCGAAAGCTGTTTCAGGCTGTACTGTGACAGTATCCTCTGGGACAGGTTTATAACGTTTTCATTTTGTGAACCTGTTCTCAGTATTATTGCCAGAAGTTCAGAATCGCTTAATACCGAAGGGCCGCTCTTTAAAAGCCTCTCCCTTGGTCTTTCTTCTTTTCTCATGTCCTGGATTCTTATTTTATATTCCTGCATAAATCCCCGCAATAGGTTCCTGCAATTATTTCCATAGGCTTAAAATGTTCCTAAAAATTGGAACGAACGGTACAACTATTATGAATCATAGCCAATATATTGTGAGGTATCTTTATGAAAGAGATGGATATTGTTCTGAAAGTTGACGGTGAGAATATCGAGATGAATGATTTTGTAGAGAAAATCCTATCTGGCACCATCGCTGGCGCGGTAGGAACTCTCAGAGATATAAATGAGGACTGGAAGACCATTAACATAACCATAAAAAGATAGATGGCTTGGAATGGGGCAGAACCTATTCACGATTTATCTATAACAGAACGCAGTCCCCGGGTTCGAATGTCCTACACAGGAAATTGCCATGATTTGCGTTGATCAAAAATCCCCAAATGGGTCACAGGCGCAACGGATGAAAATGCTTACGGGATAGGCGAATATACTAAAAAAATTAAAAAAGAAAAAGTAGTTTAAAGCTTATCAAGCTTTTCTGTCCCTACCTTTTTGACGAACGGCTTATTGATCTTATCCGGCATCCATGAGGGTTTATTCTTTGGGGCAGCGATGATCTGTTTCCACGCCTTGAATACATGGATTTTCTTTGTACCTCTTTCTCTCAATCTGATCTCGACGGGTTTATCTTTTGATCCGCCCATGCGGTTCGCTGCTTTAAGGGCTGCCTGGCGCGGTTGCCGGCCTGTAAATACACCTTCTTCTGTACCATTCTTGTTCCTTAAAATAAAATTCTTGATTTCTGACATTGATTTCAATCTCTCCTTGCACCCTTTAGATGCTACAGGCTCTAAAATACACATATACAGTAATAAAACTTATTTTATTGTGGCGCAGAAATAAATTTAAAGCAAAAAAATTCCGAAATGGCTTGATCAGAATACACAAGAAGATTTAACCTGACATTGAGCCCCACAATTCAAAATCGCTATTAAACCAATAGATGCATTAAAAATCGTTATTTTGTGATATTAGTTATTTTATTACTTCATATCCTGCCCCGGTCCAATCGGTGATGCCTCCTTTCATGCTGTACACTTCGGTAAATCCATTATTTACCAGCACTTCACTTGCCTGGGCGCTTCGGATGCCAGTCCTGCAATATACAAGTATTTTCCTGTCCCTTGGTATCTTTGTGAGCTCTTTATCAAGCTCTTCCTTTACTTTAATATCCTGAACGGGTATCCGGACTGACCCATTGATATGCCCGGCATCATATTCTTCCTGCGTCCTCACATCAAGAATAAAAACTCCACCGCCATCTATCATAGCTTTAGCCTGCTGCACACTGATCTCAGCATACTGGGTTTTTTCCGGCGCCTCTGTGCCGCTGATGCATCCTGATATGACTGAAAGCAATACGATGCCCACAAGCATAAAATTGATATATTTCATTCTTCACGCGGAATTCTGTAAACGTTCAAACTGTTTAATGTCATTAAAGATAAACGTTTTCATGAGTTTTGATAAGAGCCAAACCAATAGCTTTTTCATGTTAAACTCCACTTAAACCATTCGCATGTCATTTGAGATCCTTGAAAAAAAAGAGCTTGTCCCAACAATTTATTTGATGGAGATAAACGCGCCGCGCATTGCCAGGAAAGCCCAGCCCGGGCAATTCGTGATGCTAAGGATAGACGATAGCGGGGAAAGGATACCCCTGACCATTGCTGATTTTGACAGGGAAAAAGGCACGATTACCGTGATCTTCCAGGCAGTGGGCAAGACCACCATGCACCTCGCATCCCTGGAAGCAGGAAATGAACTCCTGGATTTCATTGGGCCGCTTGGAAACCCGGCGCATATTGAAAATGTGGGAACCGTTGTATTGGTTGGCGGCGGGGTCGGAGTAGCCCCGGTTTTCCCGCAGGCGCGGGCCTTCAAGGAGGCGGGAAACAGGGTCATTTCGATCATAGGCGCACGGAACATCAGTCTTCTATTATGGGAAGACAGGATGCGCGAGGTGAGCGATCAATTGTACATCACCACGGACGACGGGACAAAAGGCCATCACGGCTTTGTTACCGATATCGTCAAAAAGCTCATCGATAACGGCACAAAGGTGGACAGGGTCGTTGCCATCGGACCGCCGGTGATGATGCGTGCAGTTGCCGGCGTGACCCGGCCATTCAATGTTAAAACCATAGTTAGTCTGAACTCCATAATGGTAGACGGGACTGGCATGTGCGGGGCGTGCAGGGTGCTTGTGGCGAACGAGACCAAGTTCGCATGCGTTGATGGTCCCGAATTCGATGCACATCTTGTGGATTTCACACTCCTGATGAACAGGCTTGCCATGTACCAGCCGGAAGAAAAATTGGCACTTGAAAAGTATAAATGCGAAAGGGAAGGATGTAAATGCTAGAGCGCCAGAAAATGCCGGAGCAGGACCCCAAAATCCGCGCTACAAATTTTGACGAAGTGGCCCTGGGTTTTACCGGGGAGCAGGCGGTCGAAGAAGCAAAACGCTGTCTCCAGTGCAAAAAACCCACATGCATGAAAGGCTGTCCCGTAGAGGTAAAGATACCCGATTTCCTGAAATATGTTGCAGAGGGTGATTTTGACAGCGCGATAAGGGAAATAAAAGAAGATAATGCACTTCCCGCCATCTGCGGGCGCGTCTGTCCGCAGGAAACACAGTGCGAACAGACATGCATACTGTGCAAGAAAGGAGCCTCTGTCTCAATAGGCAGGCTTGAGCGCTTCGTATCGGATTATGAGCGGAAAAAGGGTGTGGCGGTTACGCTGACAGCGGAGCCCACAGGAAAGAAAATCGCCATCGTAGGCTCAGGCCCTGCGGGGCTCACTGCCGCCGCCGACCTTGCGAGAATGGGCCATTTGGTTACGATCTTTGAGGCGCTCCATGAACCCGGTGGAGTTCTTACCTACGGAATCCCGGAATTCCGGCTTCCCAAAGATATAGTCAGTTCAGAAGTACAATTCGTTCGCAAACTGGGCGTGACAATTCTTCTTGATTCCGTTATCGGAAAGATAGCGACCGTGGATGAGCTGCTTTCCGAATTCGATGCCGTGTTTCTTGGAACGGGGGCAGGGCTCCCTGTTTTCCTTAACGTCGACGGAGAGAACCTGAATGGTGTTTATTCGGCAAATGAATTCCTCACCCGCGTGAATCTAATGAAATCCTACAGGTTTCCCGATTATGATACGCCGATCAAGAAAGGAAAACGCGTTGTTGTGGTCGGCGGGGGCAATGTGGCCATGGACTCCGCAAGATGCGCCCTGCGCCTTGGGGCGGAGGAGGTTACTATTGTTTACAGGCGCAGCGAGGAAGAGATGCCTGCACGAGCAGAGGAGATAGAACATGCAAAGGAAGAAGGCATCAAGTTCAGGCTCCTTACGAACCCGGTAAGGCTCATAGGTGACGGGAAGAACTGGGTCACCCATGTGGAATGCATTAACATGTATCTGTGCGAACCAGACGAATCGGGAAGGTGCAAACCCATGCCTCTCGGTGGGACGGAGCATAAGATAGAGGCCGACGTGGTGATAATCGCTGTAGGAACATCACCCAATCCGCTTGTGCCGAGAACTACAGCGGGGCTTGAAATAACAAAACACGGCACGATCATCGCAAAAGAGAATGGCGCTACCACAAAACAGGGCGTTTACGCAGGCGGGGACGCGATCACAGGCTCAGCGACCGTGATAAGCGCAATGGGCGCAGGCAAGAAGGCAGCACGGGCGATAGACGAATACGTCAGGTCGAAATAACTTATCCGAAAATCCCTTTCTTGCGGATTTTTTCTCCACTTATCTCCGCGAATTCTCGCAGCAGTTGTTTTTGCCTATCAGTTAAATTTGTCGGGACATCGACCCTGATTTTTACCATTTCATCGCCTTTTCCCGACATGTGAAGGCTCGGGAAACCTTTACCTTTGAGGCGGAAAATATGACCGTTCTGCGTACCCGATGGGATTTTCATCGTTGCCTTTCCATCAAGCGTTGGTACGATGATCTCATCCCCCAGGGCTGCCTGTGCGAAGCTGATGGTGGTTTCCATCAGAATATCGTTTTCATGTCGCGTAAAAATATTGTGAGGCCTGACGTTTATTTCCACATACAGGTCGCCTGGCGGGCCGCCCTTCTCACCTGCTTCTCCCTCGCCTGGCACCCTCAGCCTTGAACCGGTATCAACACCCGGCGGGATCTTCACTTCCAGCTTTCGCCTTCTCTGAACAGTGCCAGAGCCGTGGCAGGCAGGGCAGGGTGCATCGATTATCGTTCCGGACCCGCGGCATGTCCCGCATGTGGAAGTTGTCATGAACCTGCCAAAGGGCGTGTTCTGCGTCCTGCTCACCTGGCCCGTCCCCCGGCATGCCGGACATGTCTTTGGCGATGTTCCGGGTTTGGCCCCGCTCCCGTTGCATGTATCGCATCTCTCTGTTCTTGGGACTTCTATGTCGATCGTTTTCCCGGATGCAGCATCTTCAAAATTGATGGATAATTCATAGAGTAAATCCGATCCCCGGCGCGGCCCTTCTCGCCTTCCTTCCCCTCCGAAGAATATATCGAATATGCTCTCTCCCCTGCCAAATCCTCCAGACCCACGCGCCCCGAAACCCCTGAGAATATCCTCTATGTCCGGCGCTGCGCCCCTGAAGATGTCTTCCTGTGAGTACCTCATGTCTATGCCAGCATGCCCGAACTGGTCATATTGCTGGCGCTTTGTCTGGTCTTCCAGTACGCCATAAGCTTCCGATATTTCCTTGAATTTCTCCTCTGCGTCAGATGCTTTGTTCCTGTCAGGATGGTACTGCATCGCAAGTTTACGATATGCTGCCTTGATATCATCCTTTGCGGCCTTTTTATCCACGCCAAGAATTTCGTAATAGTCGCGTTTAGTAGCCATAAGCAGCCGTCATAAATGACCCGACATAAATTAAGTATAGCGGTATCCAGAAAAAATAAAAGTGGGGTTAATACCCCTAATATGGAGCAATGTTATTTCTTGTCTTCATCTACAACCTTATATTCGGCATCCGTCACCTTTTCATCTTTCTTCTCTTCTTTTGGTTCTTCTTGCTGTCCTGGTTGCTGCGTTTGCTGCTGGGCTTTCTGATACAGTATTTCACTTATCGCGTGCATTTCCTTGGTCAGGTCTTCTATGGCAGACTTAATCCTTGAAACGTCTTCACTCTTCAGCGCTTCCCTTGCATTCTCAATAGCCTTTTCAACCTTCTGTTTCTGGTCGCCTGAAACCTTGTCGCCAAGCTCTTTAAGAGTCTTCTCTGTGGAATATATCAGCGTATCAGCCTGATTTGTTACCTCGACTTTCTCTTTCCGCTTCCTGTCTTCTTCCGCGTATTTCTCGGCATCCTTTATCTTCCGGTCTATCTCATCCGAGGCCATCTTGAGCGGTGCAGTAATGGTCATCTTCTGCTCTTTGCCAGTTCCCAGGTCTTTTGCAGTCACATGGAGTATCCCGTTCGCATCGATATCAAAAGTAACCTCGATCTGCGGAATGCCTCGTGGCGCAGGTGGTAAACCTACAAGGTTGAACCTGCCCAGAGTGACGTTATCGTACGCCATCGCCCTTTCCCCCTGAAGCGTGTGTATCTCCACTGTTGTCTGGCTATCGGCAGCAGTTGAAAATATCTGGCTTTTTCGCGTGGGAATGGTGGTGTTCCTGTCAATGAGCTTTGTCATCACATGGCCCAGGGTCTCTATGCCCAATGTAAGCGGTGTGACGTCAAGCAGCAGGATATCTTTCACTTCGCCTGAAAGCACGCCCGCCTGTATGGCTGCGCCCATTGCAACGCATTCCATAGGGTCAACACCCCCCTCCACTATCTTCCCGACATAGTCCTCTACGAACTTCTGGACAATAGGCATCCGGGTGGGGCCTCCAACAAGAATGACTCTCTTAATGTCGGCTTTAGTTAATTTTGCATCAGATAACGCCTGTTCCATAGGGGCGCGACATCTATCGATTATAGGTCTTATCACTTCCTCAAGCTTGGCCCTTGTCAGGGTCATTGTCAGATGTTTCGGGCCGCCTGCATCCGCGGTTATGAAAGGCTGGTTTATCTCTGTGGTGAGTGTTGTTGAAAGCTCTATCTTGGCTTTTTCCGCCGCATCCCTCAATCTCTGGTTAGCAACACGGTCTTTCCGCAGGTCAATGCCATGCTCTTTCTTGAACTCTTCGGCAATGTAATCCACGAGCCTGTTATCCATATCCGTACCGCCAAGCTGTGTATCTCCTGCTGTTGATTTGACTTCGAAGACCCCGCCTCCCAGTTCCATTAAGGTCACATCAAGCGTTCCACCTCCCAGGTCAAAGACAAGTATCTTCTGGTCGCCAGCCTTATCAAGACCGTAAGCAAGTGATGCTGCTGTAGGTTCATTGATGATCCTTACAACTTCAAGTCCGGCTATTTCCCCGGCATCCTTGGTGGCCTGCCTCTGGTTATCATTGAAGTAGGCCGGTACCGTGATTACCGCTTTTTCAACTTTGTCACCTAAAAATGCCTCAGCATCCTGCTTTATTTTTTGGAGAAGGAAAGCTGAAAGTTCCTGCGGCCTGTAATCTTTCCCGCGCAGACTGTACTTATAATCGGTACCCATTTTTCTCTTGAAAGCATAAGCAGTCCCTTCGGGATTTGTCACTGCCTGCCGGCGAGCCGGCTCCCCCACGAGTCTCTGCCCGTCTTTTGTGAATGCTACGTACGACGGGAAGGCCTTCCCACCGAGTGATATCCCTTCCGCGCTTGGTATTATTACAGGTCTGCTGCCCTGCATGACAGCAGCGGCTGAATTACTTGTACCCAGATCTATTCCTATTATCTTTGCCATTTAACTCACCTCACTAACTTCAGATTCTTTCTTCTTCGATACCCTTACTTTAGAATAACGAATGACCTTGTTATTCAGCATATAGCCCCGTGCAAACTCTTCGAGGACCATACCTTCCTCACATTCATCCGTGGGAGTCTGCATCATGGCTTCATGTTTATCGTGGTCGAATTTTTCCCCTATAGCTTTGATCGGGGAGAGACCATTTTTTTCAAGAATGTTTTTGAATTGCTTGTAAATCAGTTCCATACCTTCAATTAGTTTATCCCTATTTTTGGATTTCTTTGCATTCTCCAACCCCCGTTCAAGAGCTTCCATTACATCTATCAGCTCCAATATTAGCTTCTCGTTTGCATACTTTATGAACTCTTCCTTCTCTTTTTGAGTTCTTTTCCTTAAATTATCAAACTCAGCGTTAAGACGGAGGCATCTATCTTTTTCTTCTTCAAGCTGTTTTTTGGTTGTCTCTAATTCTTTTATGAGTTTTTCTTCCAGGGTCTCCGGGACTTCGATTTCTTCAATCTTGGCCTCTTTTTCCTCTTCTTGCGTTTCCTTCTCTTTCTTGCCTTCCTTATTCAATATCCACAACTCCATGGCAATTCGAAATCAAAAAAATAAATCGCCAGATATTATTAACATACAACCTCTCATTTACACCGATACCACAGGTCGAATTAATATGATGCCTCTTCTTATATTAATTATTCTTCTTGAAGATCAGTCTTCTTCAATACTCGGGGCCTGTATCCCATCGTAATAATCCGCAGTATGCTCGGGCTTGACATCCATCATGCCTGTTTCTTTTGCCATCAGGATATCATCAATGCGAAGTATCATGTTGGCTGCATCGGTGGCGGACTTTATTATCTGCGTCTTTACACGCAGAGGTTCGATGATCCCTAACTCAAGCATATCATCTGCTTGTCCGGTGAACACATTCAGGCCAGCAGTTCTCTTGCCTTCACTGTGCAAGTTCCTTAAATCCGCCAGGATGTTGATCGCATCAAGACCAGCGTTTTCTGCAATGCCCTTTGGTATTTCCTCCAGGGCATCCGCATACATTAAAACTGCAAGCTGCTCCCTGCTGGAAAGTGTGGTCGCATAGTCGCGAAGCTTCATCGCAAGCTCCATTTCTGGCGAGCCGCCCCCTGCAACGATCTTTCCGTCCTCTATCACATCGCCCACAACGCGCAGTGCGTCATCCAGCGCACGCTCAACTTCTTCAGCAACATGTTCGGCCCCGCTGAAAATAAGGATGGATACTGCTTTGGGATTCGCGCATCCTTCGACATGGACCATTCTGTAATTGCCAACGCCGCGTTCCTCTACTACATCTGCCCGGCCGAGGTCTTCCTCTTCGACCCCGTCAACCTTTGAGACCACGCGCGCTCCCGTTGCTTTCACGAGTTTCTTGATCTCCTCGTCCTTGCATCTTCGGACTGCGAAAATACCTTTCTTAATAAGGTAGTGCATGCCGATATCATCTATGCCTTTTTCTGTGAAAACTACATTGGCGCCACTTCTAGCAAGCATTTCGACTTTTTCCTCTACAAGCTTGCTCTCCTCCAGTCTTGCCTCAGATATCATCTCTGGCGAGGAAATCTGGATTTTTGATGTCGCTTTTGTTTTTTCAACCTCGATGCCCGTGTCAAGTATCGCGATCTTTGCATTCTCGACTCTCTTGGGCATGTTCTTGTGCGCCCTCGCCTTGTCGATCACAAGCCCGTGGATAAATTTGGTATCCTTTATGGTGCCGCCGCGCTGGCGTATGATATTAATGTTTTCCTTTACGTTGACCTTCCCGCTCTCTTTGATCGACTGGGCAACTTTCACGCATAACTGGACCAGCGGTTCCAGTGCGAGGTCTGCGCTTTTTCCTGTGAGCGCCGTTCTTGCTATATTTTCAAGTACCTCGTCCGTAGCGTCAATTGCCATTTCATCCAGGATCTCGAGCGCCTTGATTGAAGCAAGGCTGTAACCCCTCGTGATTGTTGTGGGATGGACATTCTGTTCGGTCAGTGTTCTTGCCTTGTTGAGGAGTTCTCCAGCAAGAACCACCGCGCTCGTCGTGCCATCGCCCGCTTTGTCTTCCTGTGTCCGTGCGATCTCTACCATCATTTTGGCCGCAGGGTGTTTTATGTCCATCTCCCGCAGGATGGTCGCCCCATCGTTGGTTATTACCATATCCCCCACAGGGTTTACAAGCATCTTGTCCATGCCTTTAGGGCCAAGTGTAGTCCTGACCGCATCCGATATCGCCTTTGCGGCTGTGATGTTGAACCCGAGAGCTTCTTTCCCCTGGGTCCGTGTTTTTTCCCTGTCCAATATAATAATAGGCTGGCCTGATAATTGTCCTGACATAATCGATTACCTCCGAACGTAAAGATGATTCTAAGTGTTTGTGGTTCTATAAATAATTTGCGTGAAATTCTTTGAGATTTTCACTGTAAATGAATTTTCACGATTATTAAACCGCAGATAAGCTCTCCGAGTCCCGCCTGGGGAGGCCCGTGATTCCGCCCATATCTGCGGCTTATCTGCACGCTATTCAGAACAACTAAGCATATCCTGCATCGATCAGTTACGTTGTTCTAGCGCTCTGTCGGATACCCTTTTTCCTTCCATGCTGTCATGCCCCCTATCAGATTATACACCTTCTCAATCCCCTGCCGCTTCAGAATGCTTGCGCCAAGCCCTGCCCTGTTTCCCGAACCGCAAACGGCGACCACGGGACGGCCCGGGGGAATCTCAGCAATCTTTTTTTCGAGCTCTCCGACATAGATATTCAATGCCCCCGGGATGTGCCCTTCTGCATATTCTTCGCTATCACGCACGTCCAGCACCAGCATATCTTCTTCATTCTCACGAAGCCCACTTGCGGTCAATACGCCGCTTCGCTCAAGCGGCATCCCGCGGCTGTACCAGCCCCAAATGCCTTCACAGAGATGACCCCTCAGTCTGTCAAAGCCTATCCTGGCAAGGTACAATCTGGCAAGTTCCACATCCTCTGGTCTCTCGGTCACGAGCAAAACATCCTTGTCATAATCAAGAATCCAGCCCGGGAACGTGGCCAGCCCATAGAGCCAGATGTTGTAAGAGCCCCTTACATGCCCGCCCGCAAAGGCAAGAGGGGAGCGCGTATCGATAACAGAACATTCAGGCATTGCCTCCACAAACATGGAAACGTCTACTGGCTTTATTTTCCGCAGCTCAAGAAGCTTCGGACCATACAGGTTCTGTTCGGCCATCAGTGCAAAATACGGCGGCAGCGGGATGATCTCATTCTTTTTTACTCCGATGAACTCATCCCGCCCCATCCTGAGCAGCGGATTAGAAGTCCGCTCACATCCTATCGTGCTTACCGGTACATCGGACATGCTCCCACCGCATGCTGAGCCCGAGCCATGCGCCGGATATATAATGACCCCATCTCCCAGGGTGAGGAACTTGCCATGCAGGGAGTCGAAAAGAAGAGATGCACATTCGGATGTTTTTTCCCTTCCGAGCAGATCTGTCCGCCCGACATTGCCGTAAAAGAGGGCGTCTCCTGTAAAGACAGCCCATGGTTCATTTTGTGAAAGATAGAGCACAAAACTCAAACTTTCGGGAGAATGGCCGGGTGTCTCAATAATGTTTAAATTCATGCCGCCGATATCGAACGTATCTCCACCTGTCACCGGCTCGCCGTACCCGAAATCAAGACGGTCGCTGTGAATTATCCGGCAACCTGTCTCTTTCTCAAGTTCCAGAGAGCCGATAAGATAATCTTCATTGCGGTGTGTTTCAAAAACAAATTTTATTTGGCAACAATTAGCTTCGGCAATTTTGATATACGGATCTATATCCCTCCTGGGGTCAATGATGAATGCCTCGCCGTTATCACCTGCAATATAGGAATAATGGGTAAGGCCATCAGAAATAATTCTCTCAAGGAACATTCCACTCACCTCATTGAAATATGATATTCACAGCTATTTAATTTTGCCGTGTAATTCCTGAGATGTGGAGGCCTGAGAAAATAATTAGAATTATCTAAGTGTTCAAAAGATGCATGAAAAAAGGTTAAAAGTAGGCAGATGCCTACTTCTTTGGAGCTTCCTTTGGCGCTTCCTTAGGGGCAGCCTTGGGTTCTTCCTTCTTCGGTTCCGCCGGCGGCTTGGGTGGTATGGTCTGCGTCCTGAACAGGTCGCTGATAGATTCTTTTGGTGCACCTGGAGCCGGAGGTTTGACATCCGTGCTCAGTCCCATAAGATTTGCCGTGAGAACCACAAGGTCGTCCACACTCATATCCATCTTGAGGTCATCCCGGCCGTCCAGCAGGTTGCGCCTGCAGAAGGGACATGTGCTGATCAACGCTTCCGCGCCTGTTGCCTTGGCATCGTTCATGCGGTCTTTGGCAACTGCCAGGGCAAGGTCGGGAATACCAGCTTTCACTCCTCCGCCTGCACCACAGCACCGCTGCTCATTGCGGTTCCTTTCCATCTCAACAACCTTGATGCCAGGCATGCTCTTTAAGACCTTTCGAGGCTCTTCAAATACACCCACATGTCTTCCCAGGTGGCATGGGTCATGATAGGTGACCGTCTTGTTCAGGCTCTTTTCCCATTTTATCTTCCCGGCATCAAGCTGCTCAGCAAGGAACTGGGACATGTGGATCGCCTCGAAGGGAAGCGCTTTCCCGTAAGCTTTGGGCCAGTCGATCTTCGCAGCCCTGAAGCATCCCGCACATGCGAATATTACTCTCTTTGCACCTCTTGCTTTAAGTGCCTCGACATTATGCAGGGCAGCCTGCTTCGGGACGTCGCCGAGATGTTGCTGTCCGGTTCTTATGAGCGCTGACGCGCAGCACCATTCATCCTCTCCAAGTACCATGAAAGGAACATTCAGCTTGTTCAAAATCCTTGCCGTGCTGACTCCAAGTACCTGCTGGTTGTACCCTGCGGTACAGCCAATGAAATATGCGATATCTGATTTTTCGGCTATCTTGATGTCAGGGGTCATCCAGGCAAGGCGGTCTTTTTGCTGTTTGAGGTAAGGGTTATGCCCTTCTCCAATTAGTTTTGGGAAAAGGCTCTGTTTACCGTAAGGCCCTGTTCCGAACTTTACAAGGTTCGCGCGGTTGGCTTCCCAGAGTTCTATTGTGTCAATGCCGGCGCAGCAAACTGTTCCACACATGCCGCATGTGGTACAGTTGTAAAGGTCATCCGTATATTTCTTGATTTCTTCTTGAGGGATCGCTTCTGGTCCGAAGAGCTTCGCCTTCCATCCGTAGCTCTTGGTGACAAATTCTCTCCATCGGAGGATCTTGTCTCTCGGCTCTATATTCTGGTCTTTATTCCTCGCGTTGTATGTAGGACAGTATTTGACACATTCACCGCATCTGGTGCAGGCATCATACTCCATCAGTTGCGTGGGTGTGAAATTTTCGAGTGTAATAGCGGGTTTATTTTTTGCCATATTTATCACCTATTTATCATATACTATAAATATTGTTCGTAGAGCGACTAACATTCAGGTCTCCTATGCGTTTACCTCCACATAGCCGCCTTTGTTGATCATTATTACAAGCGGGGTCACGAACATGTGGAATAGCTTGCTGAAGGGCAGATAAGCAACACAGAACAGCAAGGTGAACACTTCATGGAAAAGCACAGTCGGGTTGTTGAAAAATGCAGGGACAGCCACCCCGTACTGACTTACAAGCATACGCCCTGCCACATGATAAACATCTATCCTGAGATAGAAGGCAAGGAAGCCAGAAATTATAACAATAGCCAATCCTGTTATGGATATCCAGTCAACGCTGGTGAACCTTGCTGGCGGGACATCCGCGAAAGCAAGTCTTCTCACTATAGCTATTATTATCCCAATAGTAAGCATTGCCGCAAAAATAAGGTTCGGTAATTTAAGCGCCTGGAATGTATTGATGAAAAATTCCGGTTTACCAGTAGGTTCATTCAAGATGAACGGTCCATAAAATTCAGCTGCTGCAGCGGTCGCAGTAAGGATGAACAATCCAAAATATCCCCAGAAAATAAGTATGTGCATCAGCCACTCGGTCTTTCTCCGCCTCCATGTCCTTCGCTGGAATAAACCATCCAGGATTATTATTCCAAGCGCCGGTCCAATCCCTTTTTCGAATATTTTGTGGACTATCATTTTGAGCGTGCCCCATGCACCAAGGGGTTTTGTGGCTCCTTCCGGGATGCCTTGTCCCCATTTTGCTAATTGCAGGTATATTCCCACAAGGAATATGATTATAGAGATAATCGATACTGAAACCATTATCCTGTAATCTACAAAGAGCGTATCAAATACTTCCTTACCAAATATCGGCAAACCTTCTGTCATTTTATCCTCCTACTTTTGCCTGATCGGCTTTCGTTCTCCTAAGAATCACTTTTATATTAAGCTTTCGTTATGATGAACTGAAATAAGAGCCTTTAACAGTTTCCGATAATGGCGGTCTGTGCTATTACGGTTACCAATTTGCGTTAGAACCCGAACATCCTTATGAATACCTGCAGCAAGACTGTATCGTATGTTCAAATCAAAACATCCAAGGCCCATACTCAATGAGATCAAATGGAGATTTGACCTGAACAAATGTAAAGTCTATTATATCCACAGGGGAGCACCTGAGGATACAAAAATCGTTGATGGTGGTACTATCAAGAAAATAGATAGAGCATTCCTTATCCTTGAGGGCAAAGAGCAAGATGTGTATATTCCATATCACAGGATTTTCAGGATTGATTTCGAAGGCAGACCTGTCTATATGCATAAAAAACCTTCGGGAGATCCTGCAAATATCAGTCACCGGGGAATAGATGACCGCTATGAGGATAATTTAAAATTGAAGTTGGCGGCTTTTATGGAATTTCATTATGAAGATAGATAATGGGTATCAAATCTTCTAAGTTGGAAGAGAAGAAAACAAAAAATCCATTTAAGAATTCATATCCAACAAACTTGATTTTCATCCAAAGATGCCGAAAAGGATAACAGTATTAAATAGTATAAAAGTTCTTATTAAATGCAAGCGATTAAAGTGTGAATTATGGCAGAAACTTTAGTAAGCAATGCCCTGACCTTTATTTACTCCATAGGGCACTGGATGGGTGAAAAGATAGTGAGCCTGATACAGTCGATTTCCGGAGTCACAATTCCCACTAATATGGTCGATGCCATAGGAATACTCGTGATTCTGACCATCTTCCTTGGAATAGCGGAAGTGGCAAAGAAAGCGGTCTGGATCGTAGTGGCTGTGGGATGGGTACTGATCGTAGTCAAAATCCTGATGCTTATGATTGGGTAACACTAACGCCATCTTTTCATTATCTCGAAATTTTTTTATAAAACACAGTATAAATAATTAATATATGCGTATTATTTAAATATGTTAACTCGCTATTCCCACCAAGGATGACATCTTCATGCATTATCATATTATCCTGACAAAGAACTGCAATCTGAACTGCAATTATTGCGGAGGCGGGAGCGACGAAGAACCGAAGGAGATACAGTATTCTATTTCAGACCTCAAAAAATTCATATCCCTTGATAAAGTCCCAGTTATTGAGTTTTATGGCGGTGAACCGCTGCTTCGCATCGAGATGATGAAAAAGATAATGGATGCAATACCCGCGAGGTATGTTATCCAGACGAATGGCTTGCTTCTTGATGGGGTAGAGCCGCAGTATCTGGAGAAAATCCATTCGATACTGATATCGATCGACGGGACAAGGGAAGTGACGGATGGGAACAGGGGCGATGGTGTTTACGACCGTGTAATGTATAATGCAAGGATCATAAGGCAAAAAGGATTCCGGGGCGACATCGTTGCCAGGATGACAGTGCCGCAGGGTACGGATATCTATGAAAACGTGCTGCACCTTGCGCAATTGAAAGCATTCTACCATATCCACTGGCAGCTCGGGTTTGAAATGTTCTGGGAAAGTGGAGAAGAGGGGGATAATGGACCCGGGGAATGGATACGATCATATAATGCTGGCATCTCCCTGCTTGTAGATTGGTGGGTAAAAGAAATGAGAAATACCCATCAAGTTCATGGGATCGTTCCCTTCATAGGAATCATGAATTCAATGCTCAGCAGTGCCCCATCAACCCTTCGATGTGGTTCAGGTATTGATTTTTTTACGATAATGCCAGACGGAAGGATTTCGGCCTGCCCGGTCTCCATTGATTTTGATTTTTCGATAATAGGATCGATATTTAATGGGACTCCGGTCTCCCTTTGCAATAAAGTACTCGTTGGCGAACCCTGCGTATCGTGCGAAATATTCATGATCTGCGGAGGAAGGTGCCTTTTTGTTAACCGTGCCCAGGATATGCTCCGGAAAAATGGATATGAACTTATCTGCTCGACCGTGAAACATCTCGTGAGGGAACTTGATGCTGTTCTTCCCATAGTTCGGGATTTGGTCAAAAATGGAATAGTAGAAACGAAGGATTTCGATTACCCCGGGCTTAATAACGGGTGTGAGATCATCCCATGACCTTTCCTGAACACACTTGAAATCTACTTATTGCAAACGATAAAGCATTCTTTATTCAAACCCCAGCGTATCCTCTATTCGACTGATCTCTGGACCCGTCGTATCCTCCCCGGCCACATAGCCCTTGCTGTTTGCAAGAAGACCCGAACCCACAAGTGGCGAGCCAAAGTTGACCGTGCCTATGTCAACCGGGAGGTCGAAAAGCTTCTCAAGCATACCGATCTCGGCTGGGGTGACTTTTGGATGGACAAGAACCCCTTTGTTCGTGGCTATGCCTGCCATGCCAACAGTCTTCAGGCCCCCGATAGTGCCCCTCTGGACATCAACGCCCAATGTCCTTTTGATCACCCCTACAGCTTTATCAGAAATATCTGGATGCACCAGCGCCGATGTATCATTGGCAAGAATGAGGTTTCCCGCAGCATTCAATTCCCCGGATAAACGCGCAGCTTTCGTATGTTTCCTGATAGCCCGTATTTCCCTTTCAAGAATGAAACCCGCTGCTATCACGCCATTTGAATTACCGCGCATCAGCGAACCTATGATAGCGCTCCCACCCACCAGAGTGCTTATTGCCTTCACACCAAGGGATTTTTCCAGTTCTTCTGCTGTTTCAGGAGGGATCTCTTTTGGGATAAAAACAAATTCCTCTGTGCAGGTCGCGAACACACCCAGCACAGGGGTACCTGAAATATTAAGTCTGCGCTCCAAATCTGCCCTTTATTACAAAAAAGTTATTCCTGGACGAGTTCTGCCTGAACTCCGCCTGCCTCGAATTTGACCGCTCTCACGCGGATCTTTAATGGCGGTTTCATGGAGCCTCTCTCCCAGAGCTTCTCGTTGATAGTTTTATCGATCTTTACTTCTTTCAGGTCGGTCTTAAGGTGCTTTGCAAGATATGCCCTCACCTTTCTGGCCGCGCTCTCTGCTCTCTTCCAGCGCGGAACTTTCCTTGCATCCGTAAGCGGGATTGTATATATCCTTTCAATGTCTGCCATATCATATCACCTTAAACATCCAGCGTGCTGCGTCTCCAATGGCGTCTCTTTGGATGGGTCATTACGTTCCGTTTGGTCTTCACAATAACCCATGCCGGGACACGCTGGTTCTGGTTCTGTGCTTTTGCCAGTCGTTTCTTCTTACCTTTTGTCTTTTGGGTCATAAAATCCACCGAATAATCTTGAACGGGATTATCCTTAACGTACCCTTCTATTGATAAAGCTTTTGGAAAGAAATATTCTTTACGGGGCATGCTGCCGGCTTTAAATAGAGGCTTGAGAAAAGATTTTTTGAGCAATGTTTATATACAAATGGGTTTAAATATTAAAACCAATGAAAAAGCTAGAGGTGCTTTTTGTTTTTATCGGGTTTGCGATCGTTCTTGCAAGTCTCACGATTCCTCTTTGGTGGGATCGTGCGCAGCCTTACATCTTTGGGCTTCCCGGATATATCCATGACGTAATGTCCAACCTAGATAACATGATCCGACATCTATTGATCGAAATACAAAAAAATATCTAATATAAAACAGGATTGTGAAGATCAGGAATATTCGCGATCCCTGATGATAAGGCTCAAACCTGAATTTATGAACCCTTAACGTACTCTTCCTTGAATTTTTCGATCTGTGAATTGTTCCCGATAATCGCCAGCGTCATTCCTTCCTTAATGACTATCGAAGGGTCTATGTCGGTCGTGGTCTTCTCGTTCTCTTCGATGCCTATTATTGTGCAACCTATCCTCGAGCGGATACATGCATCCTGGATCCGTGCCCCTGCCAACGGGGAATCTCTCGTCACATGATATCGTTCTATTTCCAGCCCTTCGAACATCATTATTGTCTCCTCGATCTCATGCCCGAGGATAATGCGCGCTAGCATCTGCGCGGCTACGATAGAGAGGGATGCTACATAATCTGCCCCTGCCCTGTAAATCTTGTCAATGGACTTTGTGGAATTAGCCCTGGCGATGATGATGCAATGAGGATTCAGGGTTCTGGCAATGAGCGTTGTGAAAATGATATCCGTGTCGTCATTCAGGACTATTATAACTGACGTTGCCCTTTTCAGGTCAGCTCTCTTGAGAACATCCTCATCGATCGCGTCTCCGACAACGTATCTAAATCCTTTATCCTTGAATTTAGCTTCATTCTTATCCACGACCACAAAACTCACATGGGCATTTTCCAGAACCTTGGCAATGCTCATTCCCACGTCGCCGTACCCGATGAGAATAAAATGTTTGTCCAATGTATCACCTTGTCATCTTTTTCAATACTTCAAGCTGTTTCTCGGCACCCACAGCGAGCAGTATGGAATTCTCTTTGATCATATCTTCCGGCTGGGGATTCAATGATAATATGCCGCCGGTCCAGATCCCGACGACATTTGCTCCCGTCCGGGCACGTATCTGTGCATCTTTCAATTTTTTCCCGATGAGAATGCTTCGGGGATAGATAGGAAGTTCAACAATGCTCAGGTCTTCAAAAAACCGGGTAGCCCCGGAAAGATGATCGGTAAGGGGGTCGATAGCTTTTCTTCCTATGTATATGCCAAATAGATTTTTTGGGGATATCACCCGGTCGGCTCCCGCATATTTCAGATATCCTGCCCGTGCCCTGTTCTCAACAAGAGATATTACTTTGATATTGCACAACCCCTTGGCCGTCAAAATTATGCTGGCATTTTTTTCATCGTTCTGATTGGCTATCAGCATCCTTGCAGAAAAGATATTGGAATTCAATAACACATCCTCGTCTGCTGCATCCCCATGAACGCATAGTATCTTTCTGGAAATTAATTGAACGATGTTTCTTTCATTTTCATCGATGACCGCAAAGGGGATCTTATACTCCTCAAGTTCTGAAATAAGAGTTTCAACGAGCTGATTATAGCAGCATATTATTATGTGGTCTTTCAGATCAATCGGGACTTTCGAAGGTAACTCTTTCCTGAACATCCTTTCAAGCCCTGGGGTTACTACCAGAGGGAAAAGAAGGGCAAAGATCATGATCACGCCTGAAATAATGACAATTATTGTAAAGAGATGCCCGATAACAGTAGTAAAATAAATCTCACCAAAACCCGTTGTCGTCATGGTACCAATTATCCAATAAATGGCGGTTGCAAATCCCCAATCCTTGTTCTCGTATGTATGCATAAGATACAGGAAAGCAAGGCTATAGAATAGCACAAGAAATGCAAAAATGGAAACATATACTATGATGGATTTACTTATTCGAAATTTAAACATCCTTACTATTATTGTATTGATGACCTAATAATATTACTGGGAGAACAAACTTAATTTCTCATGCTTGTTATCGGACTCGGCATCCTCCCCCCGCGCAGTATAAAATCCCGGGAGCTGAATTTGCTTATGTCCATAACATACGTCTCGCCGAGCAACCCTCCCCAATTCACATAATCCCCCGCTTTCTTGCCGGGGACAGGGATCAGTCTTACGCCTGTGGTTTTCCCATTCACAATCCCTATAGACAGTTCGTCCGCGATAATAGCCGATATCGTCTCCGCGGAGGTATCCCCCGGGATCGCGATCATATCCAGACCCACAGAACATACGGCCGTAAGAGCTTCAAGCTTTTCGATGGAAAGTGCGCCCGATTTTACCGCGGCATTCATGCCTGAATCCTCGCTCACCGGGATAAAAGTGCCGCTAAGGCCGCCCACATTCCCGGAAGCCATGGCACCTCCCTTCTTTACCGCATCGATGAGAAGAGCCAGGGCCGCTGTGCTGCCCGGTGCTCCCATCTTCTCTATACCCATAAGTTCCACAATCCCCGCCACCGAATCCCCCACTTTCGTGGTTGAGGCGAGCGAAATATCCACTATCCCAAAAGGCACGTCCATATTTGAGGCAAGTTCCCTGCCTATCAATTCACCTGCCCTCGTTATCTTGAAAGCCGTACGTTTGATAGCCTCAGAAAGCTCCGTAAGATCACATTCTTTGTTCTTTTCAACAACGCTCCTCACCACACCAGGTCCGCTAATACCGATGTTCAATGAGAAATCCGGTTCCCCAACCCCGTGAAAAGCTCCTGCCATGAAGGGATTATCCTCGGGAGCATTTGAAAAAACTGCAAATTTCGTGCATCCGATGCCGTTTTCTGTCCTGTCTGCAATATCCTTCAGAATGGTTCCGATCCGTATCACAGCATCCATGTTCATTCCAGCAACCGTAGAGGCAACATTTAGAAAAGCACACACCCGTTCCGTGGTCGAGAGCACCTCGGGAAGCGAATCCATAAGCCGTACGTCAGCCCGTGTCATCCCTTTCTGAACTAGCGCCCCGTATCCCCCAATGAAGTCTATACCGGCGTCTTTAGCCGCCCTGTCCAGCGTCTTTGCGATTTCAATCGATGAATCGCCAGCACATGCCTCTACTATCAGGGAAACGGGGGTCACAGAGATCCTCTTATTGATAATCGGAATGCCATATTTATCCTCGAGTTTCTCGGCTTCGCTTACGAGATTTTCCCCGTAATCTGTGACCTTATCATGAACATTTGATTTAAAGATCTCAAGGTCCGAATGAATACAATCTTTCAGGTTTATGCCAAGCGTAACAGTCCTGATATCAAAATTATGGTAAAGGGTCATGCGGACTGTTTCCATGACCTCATCGAGTGAATACTCCATACCTTACACCCGGTGCATTGCTTTGAAGATATTCTCGTGCTGGACCTGGATAGAAAGGTCCATTTGAGTCTCTATCACCGCAAGTTCTTTTTTCAATTCTCCGATCGTAATACTGGAATCCGACATATCGGCAAGCATTGTCATCACAAAGTAACCCCCCATTATTTTCTGGTTCAAATCCTCGATATTGATATTATGCCTGAAAACAGCGTTTGAAATACGGGCGATTATTCCTTTCTGGTCTTTGCCAATTACAGTTATGAATACAAGATTTTTTGTCATTTGGTTTCATTTTATATCACGATGAGAGTTTAAATCTTGCTATAATAGTTCATTCGATGAATTTCCCAAAGGATATGCCCCTGGAATATTGAATTGATGTATTCTTATATAAATTCTATTTTCTCGAATATTTCTATAGGCACTGTTTTCTTGATAGAATTTTTTCATAATTATCATAATGATAATGAGTAAGCTATATATATTTTAAAAGACAAGACTACTGAAGTGTCTCATTTTAGTAAGAGCAGAAGGGAAGAAATCCAAGGTGATGGTATCGGCAGGAGAGATAGAGGCAGCGAAGATACAGAGACAAGCAATACAATATTCATAAACAATGCACGGTTTCTGAAGACAGATAGTTCAAGATATAACGCCTGGCAGACGGCAAGCGTTATCCCTGTCTCATCTTGGGATATTGGCATCCTTTCTACTGGATATTCCGCATTAGCGGTATCATACCGGGCCAAAACCCGGTCTGGTGCTGCAAAGGTCATGGTGCCGTCCAATTATGTGCAGCCTTCAAATGAGGTTTTTTTTACTAACACTAACAACAATGCCTGCGCAAACGGAAATGCTATTTTCAATGATTTTGCAAAGATAACCAAAAATATTCGAATACTCGGGCTTATGGCTATAATAAGTTATATGACTGTGATCCTTTTCACATGGATATACGCGAATATCAATGGTTATGTATATTTTTCGGCCGGTGAGCCGATTCTGAGTATAAAATACCCGGAATGGTTACTAGGATTCGTAGGAATTCTTGTGGCTATCGATTGCCTGCGTAAAGAATTAAATGACTTAATATATCTCAATAAATAAGATCTTCATTCATTGCATTTTGAATCAGGAATTGGAATCAAAACCACTACTTAATATATACACCATTGAAGAATTAATACAAAAAATGAAAGTTGAACCCAAAGACGGCATAAAATCATCGGGAGTAACGCTTTTAGACAATGTACTGGGAGGAGGCATCCCAGCCGGTTCAATGGTTTGCTGCCTTATAAATCCGAAATCCATGGCCGAGGTCTTGATACATCAGCTGGCATCGGTCGGGAAAGTCCTGTATTTTACAACGGAGCGAAAGCCAGAGCACATAATCCAGGGATCAAAAAAATTGGGTTTTGATACGAAGAACATTTCCTTTGTTGACATATACAGTAAATTTAACTACGAACAAAAAGAGAACCTGCCACCCACTGTCAAAAAAAATCTATACGAATTATCTTATAATAGCGCAAAGAAAGACGCAAATATCTTCACCGAGAGCGTCAAACTGCCAAAAGATACGCTCTGGAAGTTCGAGTTCTGGACAAAAGAAAAAGCAGCAGAAATCCTTGGAGATCTATCAAACAAGGTATTTACCAAATTGATGAAAACAAATGAGCAGAGCAGCTTTCGGTTCTCAGAGATCGACCCGAAGAACAAGAAGTTCACAATAGAATTTAACAATTGCCCTGAATGCAATGAGCTTTCCGGGTTTAAAGAAAGTATATGCTACTATCACGCCGGGCTGTTTGCCGGTCTCCTCACGTCACTCCTTAATTCAGAGATGAGCGCTTATGAAATCCAGTGTCATGCTGCCGGGAATGCAAACTGTACGTTCATAGTGGGACCGAGCAGCGACAAGGATATCCAGGATAATATGAACAGGTATTTTAATCCCGCATCGATGAGAAAGGATGATGAAATATCCCTTTTCACCGAACACTCGCTAAAGCAAATCCAGGCCAGCGAGGACAATAGGATTATAATAGATAATTTCTCATTTTACATAGATCTCATAAACGACCGTGATAGAACATGGCGTCTCCTGAATAAGATCTATGAGATCACATCAAGCACTAACAGTATATGCTACCTGTATATTTTCAATAATACCCATGGGAAAGAAATTGAGAACATGATCGCAAATAAATGTGATGTTGTATTCGACCTGGATGTAACAATTAACGGAGACGATATAACAAATCTACTGATCATATCGAAAATACGGGGAATGATACCTCCAACGAAAAGGATGAAAGTCAATATAAAGGATCGCATCACGCTGGATACGTCACAAGAAGTGGTATGAGACCTTTAATAAAAAGCCTTTCAATGTATTGCCTTATAATGGGATTGTTGGTTTTTAACCTGGTTGCAGTATCTAATCCCGTTTCCATATATATCATATATGTAATAATTATTTTAGCTGTTATTTATTTAAATAGCAATATCTCATGGAGAGGAAATGTTGCTTCCGGATTATTAATAGGGACCTCCTTGATTGGAATAGTGTTTGGAATCGAAATTCTTGCTGATTGGGTCAAAATTGAAGGATTTGATCTAAATCTTTATCTACTTTCTTCGTATTTTATTCTCCAGATAATCGTTGCCCTGGGGGAAGAAATCTCCTTTAGAGGTTATATGCTTCCGAACATTATCTCCGAAACCGGGACCCGGGCAGGTATTTTCCTTTCTTCTTTAATGTTTTCCACCATTCACATACCTTCCATAATTTACTATGGCCTGGATACGTCAAGGGGAATCGTGGCATTTTCCGTTATTGGGTTACTCGGAGCTATCGCTGCGATAATCTATTTAAAATATGGACTCATGTCTGCAGTAGGGTTTCATTTCGCATGGAACTTCCTGCAATATAATATCTTTACCCTTTCAGATATACATATTGGATTAATAAAATCAAGATACATAGAGCCCAGCATACTCACTGGAGGCAATTATGGGCCTGAGGCCGGGATACTGGGTTTAATCGTGGTGTTTTTTGCTTTCGGTTTACTAATTAATAAAGTCCCGAAATCATGAAAATATGAAATTCATGACGCAGGCCCGTCTATAAGATTACCCAGTTCAATGAAAATCAGGACAATAGCAGCGTATATAAATATTACTAAACCCGGCTCCGAAGGCATTGCACCATTAAGCACCCTTATGTTAAAATATGTCCCTATCAATCCCCCCGCAATTATGGCGAGCAGGGTCCCATTTACAGTCCAGTAAATTCTGCCCTTATGCCGCCACTGGTAAATATGGATCGCAAAAAGCATAATGGCGGTGACCCACAGCTTGGCCAGAACCATGTACTCCAAACCAAATGTTATGAACATATCCCTTAAAACAGGATTGGCTTCAGCATATGGACCTCGAACAGTCATCATATGGGCTCCACTGACACTATCCCCTATGCCAAAACTAACAAACGCCAAGATATACAATAGGGTCTGAAGGTTTATCTTGATTGCTATTAATTTCATTAGTGCTTTAAATAGCATCGTTCAGTCTCAAAAGCAAGTTTTGATCGTAAATAACACTGCGATTATTTATATACATCGGAATGATAAATATTCTGTTGAAAAGCTGAATCCCACCCCAACCTGCCCTTAAAACCCTCCTGGTTAATGATAAGATTATAGTGCCACCAATAAATACTATCTTACTATTAGAGTGACACCGTATAAGAACCCGGATATAATGCATTTTAATATATCAAAAAGTATAAATACTAATGAAATACTAATGTTAATAAATTAAAGGTCCGTGCATAAACCAATGCTTGTTTTTATCATGCGGATGCAACTTCTTAATGCCGTTAGTTTTTTATGGAATGCAATCTATAATTAGATCCAATGCTAAAACCTCCCTTTTGCTGCACTGTCCAACTTCACGATTTCTCAAATTTCATATCTTTAATGAGTATCTGTATTATTGCTGATATGAAAAATCGACCTGATGATAAAAGAGTTTGGCATGAATCCTAAATTATTTTTGAAAATATCAATTCCCGTCAGCTTCGGGATTTCTGTCATCGCCCTGCTCTTGCCGAGGAATATAGCCGGTATATACACGATTAATATTATGCTTATATCTCTTTTAATTGCTTTCTTGTTATCTCTTAAAGTAGCATTCAGCTATGAACGGGAACTTAAAAAAGTATTCTTCTACCTTGCTTTTTTCATATTGTTTCTATTTTTCGCGAACCTGGATCAGTTCTGGAGCTTACTGTACAGCATATTTGGCCCGCTCCCGTATATTTCCCTGGCCGTAGCCGGAATAGCCTATGTTCTTCTAATCAGGTCGTGTATAAATATATTGAAGATAACAGATTTCACAAGCATACACAAAAAGGAGTGGATATTTATAATTTTTATGTTCATCCTTGGAAATTTCATAATCTTTTATTTCCTTTTGAATTACAGGATCGAGTTCAATGTGGAAGTATTGACGAAGATATTGTTTAGAATCATAGATAATGCAATAGTCATTATGCTTCTGCCGATCCTTTTTCTTTACAGACAGCAATCCAGTATGGAAAACAAAGAAAGCATCACATTCACTATAGTACTTATAGGAATAATCATCAGCACAATAGGAGATTATGTCTTGGAGATCCTTTCAAAAATATCCTATCAGGAATTAAGCAGTGGATTTCACACTGGAACATTACTTGATTCAATTTACATTTTGAGCTATCTTTTGATCGCACTCGGGCTATATGCTCACCTCAACTATTATAGATGGACAATGAAAAAGATCGATCTGGACAGGCTTGACCTGACCATCTAATACCTATCCATTAAGCGCTTTCTTGAAGATAGTATTAATTCCTATCCGAAAGCTAAAGTGGTAGAAAGTATTATCACAATAAGTGTCTATAAGCTAAAACCACGATTTTCATTGGTCCTATTGGACTGATTTGGAGAAAAAAGATGCCAGTAAGAGAGAAAGAACCCCTGATAATGCATCCGCGCCCCAGCTCGATCGTTGCCGCATTATACACCTTGAGAGACCTTGATACCGATGTTGTTATCCTGCATGGCCCTCCCGGATGCAGTTTCAAGCATGCACGCCTGCTTGAGGAGGATGGCATGAGGGTTGTCACAACATCGCTCGATGAATCTGGGTTCGTATTCGGCGGGCACGATGCACTTGTTGAAGTGCTTCAAAAGGTCATCAAACGGTTCAATCCAAAACGTATTGGCATCGTGGGAACGTGCGCGAGCATGATCATAGGTGAGGAATTACATGAAGCCGTGACGGAAGTCCAGCCAGATGTTCCAGTCATTGAAGTCGAAGTCCATGCGGGCTACAGGGACAATACAAAAGGAGTCATCATCGCGCTTGAATCAGCCCTTGCCTCTGGAATAATAAGCGAAGCGGAATTCGAAAGGCAAAAATTACTCCTGAAGGAAGCAACCAATGTCGAAAAGCGCCATGGAGCCGCAAGCCAGGAGTATCTGGAACCCAGCAGGGGGGATTTGAAATTTAAAGTTGCGGGAAGATTGCTTGAGCTTATAAAACAGGGTAAGAACGGACTCAACATCCTCAACGCGAAGAAAGAGACCGCGTTCATGTTCGCTGACATCAATCTCGCTGTCACTCAGGTAGCAAAGAAATTCGGTTCAAACTCAAGTATCATAAATATGGCAAACCTTGATGAGAACCTGGGGCTTCCCAAGAACAGAAGAAATGCACGCGAAATCAGAGAAGAATTAACGCAGAAAGGCTTTGAAATCCACCACATAATAGGAGGACTGGACGAGTACCCCATAGCGGGGGATACAGCCAGCCGGATAATAGGTGAAAAATACTCCGATTTCGATTTTGCGGTAATAACTGGTGTGCCGCATGCGCTTCCCATGGAAAACATAAAGAACATGGAGTTATT
This sequence comes from Candidatus Methanoperedens sp., assembly GCA_027460535.1. NCBI lineage: Archaea > Methanobacteriati > Methanobacteriota > Methanomicrobia > Methanosarcinales > Candidatus Methanoperedentaceae > Candidatus Methanoperedens > Candidatus Methanoperedens sp. The sequence goes on along the minus strand of JAPZAR010000006.1, from coordinate 27,286 downwards.
CTCCATCACCAACGGACCGCGGCAGGTTGTGCCTTTAAAAGAGATGGGGCATAAGCACGTGGTGGTGGAAGTCGACCTGCATCCAAAGACGCTGGGTGTGAACCACATCGTGGAGTCAGAATTCGGCGCCACGCTTCGGGAGATGGCGAAAAGTGATTGAAAGAAGATTTCATATTTGGGCAAAAATCAATCAAATCAAGTGCCATCATGTTTCATAAAAGGAGAACAAAATGCTCCATGCTGAAATAACCGACAAAATTATAAGTGCATTTTACAAAGTCTATAACACGTTGGGTTATGGCTTTTTGGAAAAAGTTTATGAAAATGCCATTAACATTGAGATAAAGAATATGGGGTTATGCACTTCACAACAGAGAAGTATAAAAGTTTACTACGAAAATCAGGAAGTTGGTAATTATTTTGCGGATATTGTTGTAAATGACCAGATCATCATAGAAATCAAAGCTGCTGAGAGTTTAAGGGATGAGCATAAAGCTCAGTTGATCAATTATCTAAAAGCAACAGATAAAGAAGTTGGAATGTTGTTGAATTTTGGTAAAAAAGCAGAATTCAAAAGAACAATATTTACGAATGATAGAAAAATCTGGAACATAGATAAAAAAATCTGTGAAAATCCGTCAAATCCGTGTCATCCGTGTTCCATTGAGGTGCGTGGGGTCGATGAATAGAACACGGATTGCACGGATAACACAGATTAACACGGATTTATCATCATGTATCTGCGTTTATCTGCGTTCATCTGCGGTTAATATTATAAATGAAAGCATTTTATTTAGCTATAAAATAATTAGTCTTCTAAAATCTGTTCGCATAACATTAATAGAATTGCATTTCAATAAGATAAGAATATTGAAAAATATTTGAAAGAAAAAAGTAAGAATACAGACGGACGGAAAATAATAATTGGAGAAAAGGTCGACCAATCAATAATACCTGATGAAATTGATGATGAACTAAAAAGAATTATCGAACGAATTTCAACTGAATTAAATATAGGATAAACAGAATGCCTAAGCAAATTGCCATCTATGGAAAAGGAGGCATCGGAAAGTCAAGTACAGCATCAAATGTGGCTGCGGCCTGTGCTGACGATGGGTACCGCGTAACCATAATCGGATGTGACCCGAAAAGCGACTCTTCCATTACATTATTGCGCGGAGAGCGCATCCCCACGATCATGGACCTGATGAGGCAGGGCGAGGAAATCACCGAAAAGGACATCGTATTCAACGGGTATAAAGGTGTAAAGTGTATAGAGATTGGCGGACCGGAACCCGGGATAGGGTGTGCAGGGAGAGGCATAATCGTGGCAATAGCATTACTTCGGAAAATCTCAAAAGCCATCGAGGATACGGACCTTGTGATATATGACGTGCCGGGTGATATCGTGTGCGGGGGTTTTGTAGCTCCTGTCAAGAAAGGTCTGGTGAACGAGGCATACGTTCTGACCTCAGGCGAATACATGCCGCTGTATGCTGCCAATAATATCTGCAAAGGGCTTTCACGTCTCGAAATGACTCTTAATGGAGTGATCTGCAACTCCCGGGGGGCGCCTAATGAAGAAAATATAGTCAGCGAGTTCGCAAAGGAAATAGGAAGCAGCTTGCTTGCATTTATCCCAAAGGATGTTCTTGTACAAACATGCGAGAGAGAAGGTTTTTCAGTTATTGAAAAAGCGCCCGATTCCAATATAGCAGGCGTTTACAGGAAACTTGCGCGCAGTATAATGGCGAAAAGAGATGGGAAAATCCCTGTGCCGCTGGATGATAAAAGATTAAGACAACTTACGAGAATTTAACTCAGCTTTACATCATAAAATATGACCGATGCAATAGATATTCCCCGTATCCTCATAGCAGGAGATCGCTCTTCAGCCGGGAAAACCACAATTTCTACAGGCATAATGTCAGTACTTCGCGATATGGGATACACAGTGCAGCCGTTCAAGGTCGGATTGGATTTTATTGATCCCAGCTATCATACCGAAGTAACAGGCAGGTATTCCCGCAACATTGATGGATATCTGATGACGGAGGAAGCGGTATGCGAGGTATTTTCCCATGCTGTGGAAGGCGCGGATATTGCGGTTATTGAGGGCGTGCGAGGCCTTTTTGAAGGTCTTGAAGCCACAAGCGATACAGGGAGTACTGCCCAGATCGCCAAAATATTAGAATGCCCCGTCATTCTGGTCATTAATGCCAGAAGCATTACACGGAGCACAGCAGCCCTTGTCTCCGGATACAAATCATTTGATCCGAACGTGAACATTGTAGGCGTGATCCTGAACAATATCGGAAGTGATCGACATGGAGAAAAAGCCAGGACTGCTATTGAATATTACACCGGTACACCGGTCATAGGTGTAATTCCAAGAAACGACTCCATGAGGATCTCGATGCGACATCTCGGGCTGATTCCTGCAATGGAGGGAAGGCGAAGACTTGCTGATTTTGATGAGAATCTTGGTCGGATCAAGGCGATCATTAAAGAGGGCATCGATATCAACAGGCTGATATCCCTTGCAGGCTCCGTACAACCTCTAAAGAAGCCTGCGGAGAATATTTTCAAATCATATTCCACTGAAAACAATATAAGGATCGGGGTGGCATTGGACGAAGCTTTCAATTTCTATTACCGTGATAATCTCGAATTGCTTGAGCTTGCAGGTGCCGAACTTGTTTATTTCAGCCCTGTGAACGACCGTTCTATCCCCGAGGTCGACGGCATTTATATCGGCGGCGGCTATCCAGAACTCTTCGCCAGGGAACTTGAGGACAATACCCCTATGCGCGAAGCCATCAAACAGTTTTCATCCGATGGCATGCCTTTATATGCCGAATGTGGTGGCCTCATGTATTTGACGCACGAGATTCAAACCGGAGTCTCTGGTGCCGGCAATTATCATATGGCTGAAATGGAGGAAGGAACCTTTGCGATGGTCGGTGCGATCCCGGGAAGGACATTGATGGGGCACAAAAGGGTTGTGAGCTACAATGTCGGCAGCTTTGTAAAGAATAATGTTATAGGAAAAGCGGGCGCCTCTTTTATCGGGCATGAATTCCATCATTCCGAGATAGTTGATCTTCCTGAAGATACAGATTTTGCTATCAGACTTGAGCGTGGAACAGGGATAAAGGGGGATCTCGATGGCATACTTGTGAAGAACACGCTTGCTGCGTACGCACATCTGCATGCTGCTTCATACACGAAGTTTGCGAGAACGTTTGTGGATTTTTGTGTACAAAGATTTAAGTATTGAAGCAATAAAGAATAGATTCATGATAGGAACATCAGAGTTGATATTGATTTTGATCGTTGCATTGTTCTTATTCGGGCCAAACAAACTCCCGGAATTGGCACGCTCTCTTGGTAAAGCCGCCGGGGAATTCAAGAAGGCCCAGATGGAAACCGAACATGAACTTAAACGATTGGATTCGTCAATTAATGACAGAGATACAAAGATCCATAATCTTGCGATAGAAATGGGTCTGGATGCACAGAATAAGACAGCTGAACAGTTGATAGAAGAAATACGCGCAAAAATCAGGTCTAACGAAGGATTAAAATCAAATGAAAATCTGAAATCCGTCGAAGGATCAAAACCCTCAGGTATATAATATGGCTATAGGAACACCCGAAATATTGTTGATCGTTCTTGTCATAATAATCCTTTTTGGAGCTAACAAGATCCCCGAACTTGCAAGATCGCTTGGCAAGGCCACAGGCGAGTTCAAAAAAGCACAACATGAGTCAGAGCTTGAACTCAAGGATATAGAGAAATCAAGTAAAGATGAGAAGTCGCCTAAGATAAGACAGATGGCAAAAGATCTCGGTATAGCTACTGAAGGAAAGAGCGACGAACAGTTGCTTGATGAGATAAAGAAAAAGATGCCAACTGTAAAATCCAATACCTGAAAATAGTTCCGAATAATGCTTGGTTTTATTCAAGCACCCCAATTAAAAATATTAAAAATAGATCACAAAAAAGTGTCTATTTCTTTTTGGATTTTTCTTTCAACAGGAATTTCAATAAATCCTTGCTGAGCCGGGTCTCTCTTCCCAGCCTGTCGAGAACAGCAGATTCGGACAAGCCTTCACCTTTCAGTTCTTGCATCCTGTCAAAGACCTCTGGTTTGATCTCGGAATATTCGTTAATATCCTTCCTATGCCCCCAGACATCCCCTTCCAGCAATGAAATGCCCTGCATATCAAGGAACATCTTGGTGGAATGCGATATCGTTTTTATATAAGAACTCGGTATATGTATTGCTTTCACATTAGGACAGGATTGAACTAATGCAAAAATGTCTTTGTTTGATGGCCTGAAAGCCAGGTGAATGATCTTCTCGCCCTCTCCCAGAGAATTAATCTCCTCTTTTGAACTCACAACTCTTATTCTCATATTTTCTTACCTCTCATAACTTTTTTAACAACATATTACTCTCTCACATAGTATAAAAATTTATTCAATTGGCAAAAATGTATTTGATACACCCCATAAATTTTATTTCAAAAAGCGTAATTTGGAATAAGTTTATCAGCCAGGATTTCAACTTTTTTGAAGTTTATTTTTTGGATATGATTTCCAAAAGACATTCTAATGCAATCTATTCCATTTGTTTTCTATACCGCACAGCCTGATTTGCAATCCTTGCCGCGAACGCTCCAGCCACAAAACCCGCGTCGATATTCACCACAGTCAGAACGGAACAGGATTGAAGCATCGAAAGAAGCGCAGCCTCTCCTTTTCCCCCTGCGCCGTATCCGGTCGACACAGGAACCCCGATAACAGGGATATCCACAAGCCCGGATACAATTGTGGGAAGGGTGCCCTCGCGTCCTGCGGCAACAACGATAGCATCCACACCGGCTTCAATAAGCTTAGTCAATTCGGGAAAAAGCCTGTGGATTCCCGCTACCCCGACATCGTATATTGTGGTGACAGAACAACCCATCTCTTCTGCTATCACCCTAGCTTCCTCTGCCACAGGTATATCCGCAGTACCCGCAGAAATAACACCCACTTTCCCTCCGGTCTTAATGGCTGGGCGGCCCAGGACTGCCATTCTTGCCCTTTCTTCGCATCTGATCTCAACACCCAATTCATTTGCCAGCGACCCCAGGGCTGTATAATTCTCATCGCATACCCTTGTAATAATCACCCTACCTTCATTTTTTAAAAGGATACGCGCAATATTGACGACTTCTTCGCCGGTTTTGCAGTCTGCAATAATGGCTTCAGGGATACCTGTCCTTTTTGCGCGGTGGACATCGATCTTTGCGATATTTGAAAGATGCTCTAAACCAGTTATCCTGAGCTGCCTTTCCGCCTCTTCAATACTCATCTCGTTATTTTTCAATTTTTTTAGAGTATCGTATAAATCCATGAACTAAAATATGCCTGCATATAGAATATTCTTATCGATTAGAAAAATAAAAAAGAAAACTGGCAATTTCTTGCCAGGTTTATATCGGCGCTTTCACCAATTTCTTATGGTAATACCCGCAGGCCACTCCACACTCGCACGCACGCATCTCTTCCCATGCCTGGTTAATGATGCGTGTGACACAACCTATCTTAGAGTGCTTGCATTTCATATTTTCACATTATTTGATCAATTATCGAACCTTTTGTTGCCCTGCCAGCTGGAACTCTTATTCTTTCCTCAACTGCCGGGGAACTGTTCCTTGAAGCATTTCTCTGCTCGCTCGGTCCCATTATTTGCGCTGACTTTATACCGGTCATTATTGCCATGCAGCGGACTTTGCTCTCGTAATCCTTCCTTACCCTTGCACCCCAGATCACGTTTGCATGGGAGTCAAGTTCATAGGTTAATGAGGAAGCGATCTGCTCTGCCTCGTGGAGAGACATGTCAGGTCCGCCTGTGATATGTAGCAGGCACCCTGTTGCACCCGTTGTATCCACGTCAAGCAGCGGATGATTCAATGCCGCTCTTACGACCTCGTTCGCCTTATCCTGGCCCTTTGCTTCTCCGACAAGCATTACCGCAAGGCCTCCGCCCTTCATTATGGCCCTGACATCAGCGTAGTCAAGGTTGATCAATGAAGGCTGGGTTATTGTTTCGGCTATACCCTTAACGGTCTCCGATATCAACTGGTCCATTACCGAAAATGCCTGGTCGATCGGGAGATTTGGAACATAGTCAAGCAGTCTGTTATTGTCAAGTACGATAACGGTGTCCGCACAGTTCCTCAGGTCATCAAGCCCTTCTTCCGCTTTGACCATTCTTGCACGCTCGACCCTGAACGGGCTTGTAACCATTCCGATCACGATCGCGCCCTGGTCTTTTGCGATCTGGGCAACAACCGGTGCTACGCCTGTTCCTGTTCCGCCACCCATGCCTGCTGTAACGAATACAAGGTTCGCGTTCTTGAGAACTTCCTCAAGTGTTCCCCTTGCAAGCTCGGCCGCTCTCTTTCCGATCTCCGGGAATCCGCCTGCTCCAAGCCCCCTTGTTATCGACTTGCCTATCAGGATCTTCTTATCTGCCTGGGTGATATCAAGGTGGATCTTGTCGGTATTTATGGCGATCGTATCTGCGCCGGCAATGCCTATGTTGTAAAGGCGATTTACGGTATTATTGCCACCGCCGCCGCATCCGACCACGACGATCTTCGGGGTCCCGAAATCGTCAACATCTTCAGCAGCGCCTGTTGCTGCTCTTTTCAACTGTTGTTCTTTTTCTGCCATTTTTAAGGCATCTTGTACAAATGATTCCATATTCATCCCCTCAGTATTTTATTGCTTTTCTTCTTTCAAACGCAGAAAACTATCTGCATATTTTGTTTGATCTTGCGTTTTCTCTAACAACTTCATCCTGCCAACCAATTTTTCGCTTCTCAGATCGATGAGATCCCTTATAGCCGTCCTGATTGCTTCGCTTGCGGACGGAAATTCTCCAACCTCTACTAACATGTCGATCATTTTTAATTGCTGTTCCGGGAGCCTTAGTGTGACTCTTTGCATTTTGGTATCTCCCCTTTGGAAGGAGGCTAATGGCATACGTGCGCCATTTGTGCGACATTAGTATGCCAATTGTCAGACGTAAGTCTGACACAAAAGTATATAAAACTATCGATTAAATAAAAATATTTATGAAAATATGCTAATTGAAAATTGAGCTTAGGAGGCATGCCTTTTAAATAATTTAAAGCTCGGTGTCAGCAATAGATTTAAATTTAATCTCTATTATATATTGCATCCGCCGGCTTTAAATGTCTAAGATTATATTAATAATTTAAATCACGATTGATTATTATAATTATTAAACATGATAAAATTTAAGTAGTATAAGGAATATATAGTCTATGGTGAGCCTTTATGAGCGAAATAGTAAATGTAGTTTCCCGTGAGAACGGGAAAGTATCTCGGAAAAAAGTCAAAGCATCGCCTTATGAATTTACCATAGCCACAAGGGCAAAATGGGAGATGGTAATCGCGGACGAGGACGTAACCATCGGAGCGGGGAAATTGGAGCGTGTAAAGGTAAAGGATATCAAAGTCCAGAAGGACATGCTTGCGATGCCCTGTGCGTTCAGCCATCATCCAATTGTTTCAGTCGTAAAGGTAGGGGCTAAAGGTGGTCCTGCGCCTGTTGAAACAGACCGAATCATTAATACCGCCTATGTGCTCGGTCAGGAATCTGGCGAGATCAAGAAGGGGGACCTCCTTTCAGTGCTGAACCTTTATCCAATAATGTTCACACGAGAGGCGACCAAACCTGTGCAAGTCGGGTGAGAAGGATGGAAACCTGCAAGATATGCAAGGGAGAGCAGGACTCCAGACTCTACAAGGGATACAATATATGCACCGAATGCTCCGACCTCATGGAAGATCTGATGAGTGAGTATTTCCTGAGAACCATGAGAGAGGGCTCGAATACAAAGACGGGGTATATGAAATATCTGGAGAGCGGGAAACAGTATGTGAGCGACTACCAGAAAATAAGACAGCATAGCAAACGCCACATCAAACATATGGAAGAGCATGTGCTCGATGAGATGAAGAAAGGTGCAGAGGGTGGAAAACAGAGGTACCTTGAGAGGCTCCTCCAGGCCATCAACTGGCTTGAGCGTTGCCCCGAGTTCTATAACTACTATTTCAAAGAATACTACGTCTGTCCTAGCTGTGGCGCATCCATATTTGAAAACTACGATAAACAGGATGTGGGCGACTGGCTCATGATAACATGCGGGAAATGCGATACAGTGATTAAGAAGTATTTCTTGCCCAAGTTCGTGAGTTAGTCCCTTATTTTTTCATTTTTGCAGATTGCCGCAATCGATGTGTTATGCCGGTTTATTTTCTGACCAGTTTCTTTTGGTTTAATTAAAATATAATCCTGCCCTTACAATATGGATTTAGCTATGAATGAAGAATATAATCTATGCAACTTCCTCAGTATTGGGAGGCCCCATTTAAATAACAGCCGCGCGGAACCCATATTTTTCTTAGAGTCGGAGGCTTTCTTCTAAAGCGTGGGTATCAAACGGATTTATGATAAAAGGCGCACCTTCTCGGATCAGAGTACCAGTGATCGGGTCAACTTTGACCTGAGTAGTATCTGGTACCTGTTTGACACACGCGACCACTAACGTTTACTGCACCTCCTGATATCTGAGCAAGCACTAAGCTGCTAATTTTTCAAATTTCTGCGATTCGGAAGCAGGATATTTCGGAACTACAATGAAATTGTACTCAAGATCATTGAACCACAAGGTTGCGTAATCGTTCCATATGGCGCTTGGCTGGCTGTCTCAAAAATTCCTCGGCCTGTTTTTCACCGTAGCTCTTCATTTCTTCTATGAATTCCGGACGGCGATCAAGCTTTGTTTCGAGATCCAGTTCGCGAAGCATCTTGATAAATCTCACCTGAATAGGTTTATATTTTGCTTTGGTTCCTTCAAAATATCCTTTATCTATCCATTCATTGACTTTTTCTATAAAGAATAATTCCTGATACAATGAAATATTTCCGGCAAGCTCATTTCGCCTATGGCCGATAGCTTCTATCGACTCTGGCAATTTCTTATTCATTCTTGGATTGATCTGTATCACCCATATCTCGTCAGGTTTTTCATCAATACCAGAAATAAAATCTCTTACGGGAGGATTCTGGGAAAACAAGCCGTCCCAATACTCACTTTTTTTGACTATGTTCATCTCTTCATTTTGCATCTTCACGATAAACTCATACGTTTTATTTTTATCGATTTTTAAATATACAATGGTTTTTTTATCGTTAAGTTCCCATAAAAGAGATTTTGTTCCTTTATAAACTTTTACGATATTACCATTATCGGTTTTTTCAATTTTTGCATTTTCAGTCCATTCAATATTGAAATCTTGTTTTAGAAATTCCATGAGCTTTTCATCATCAGCGCCTGGAATTTTATTCCAGTCAAATAGATATTTATCAACTGGCACAGCCCGTAAGAAAGTTGGTATTGCCGCTGAAGCTAAAATTACATCAGAAGTAATCCTGCTATTCTTGAAAACATTGAAATCACCAGAAAGAACATCAACCGCTCCAACAAGCAATTCAGGTTGAGGATCAGTAAATGTCTTAATTTTTTCAAATTCTACATTTTTTTCAAGAAGGGATCTCATATACTCCTGCGCAAATGGGGGATACAGATATGGGCTGATCTGAGGTATTGCATAACCTTCATTTTGCATGCGAGATGTCCCGACGAACCATTCGTTTAAGAGCATATCTCCAAATGTATTGGCAGAAATATCTTTCCAGAAGGAATCCAGCAATTTGGCCGCTTTATCATTACCACCTGTTAATAAACCATACCAGGTCAGCAGAGCACAGATAGCACCACCTGATGTACCGCTAAGAGCTACAATGTCGTACATTTTTTTGTTTTCTTTTAGAATTCTTTTCAGCACGCCAGCTGTAAAAGCCGTATGGCTTCCACCGCCCTGGCATGCGATGGCAATTTTTTTCATATTAATTAAACCCCCTGATGAGATTGTATATTGGCACTATATATTAATTTATCCATATTGATTGTTGTTGAGAATGGAGATACGCAACCGATTTTACCCGTATCGCCTAAAATAGTTTTTTTCAGATGTAAAGACCCCCATTTATATCAATGACCTGACCTGTTATGTAATCCCCATCTTCGGAGACCAGGTATGCCACCGCACCTGCCACCTCGGATGGCTTCCCGAGTCTTCCCAGGGGTATCTCTGCCAGGATTTTCCCCATTATTTCTGTGGGAACCGATTTTAGCATATCCGTTTCTATGAATCCAGGCGCAACAGCGTTCACGGTTATACCCTTGCCTGCAAATTCTTTTGCCAGCGTTTGCGATAGAGCTATCAATCCTGCCTTCGAAGCTGCATAGTTCGCCTGTCCACGGTTGCCCATCCTCCCAATAACTGAGGAGATATTCACGATCCTGCCATACTTCCTCTCCAGCATACCCTCTATAACCGCTTTGGTGCAGTAGAAAGCACCGTCCAGGTTAACAGATAATACTTCTGTCCACATCTGGGGAGTCATTTTTACAAACGATTTATCCCTTACTATTCCTGCGTTATTGACCAGTATATCTATTCTGCCGAACTGCTTTACCACCTCATCCCGCATCCTGTTCACCTGCTCAAAGTCATTGACGTTTGCCTGGCATATGATAGAATGCTTGCCCATAGAATCTATTAACTCTGATACTTCCTTCGCGTTCTCCTTTGTCTCCATCAGGTCTATCTTCAGGGATAATCTATCAAATTCGTCCATCATGCCCATCTGGTCTATGAGCTTTGATAACTTCTCAGCTTGCTCTTTAGTTGCCTGATAATTAATTGCAACGTCCGCGCCGTCTTCAGCCAGACGCAAGGCGATCGCCTGACCTATCCCCCTTGATCCTCCTGTGACCAAAGCGACTTTACCTTCCAGTCCTGCTTTCTTTCCCATATTATCTATCTCTTTACCACCATGGCGATACCCTGCCCTCCTCCAATACAGAGGGTTGCAAGGCCGTAGGTGCCTTTCCTTCTTGCTAATTCGTGCAGGAGTGTGACCAGTATCCTTGTGCCGCTGGCTCCTATGGGATGCCCGAGGGCTATAGCGCCGCCGTTAACATTAACCCTGTCAGGATTCAATCCCAGTTCCCTGCTAACTGCTATACTCTGTGATGCAAAGGCTTCATTGAGTTCTAGCACGTCCAGTTTGCCTGCAGCAATACCAGCACGTTCTATGGCTCTCTTGGTCGCACAAATAGGACCAAGACCCATCAGTTCAGGAGGAACTCCACATAATCCATAGCTTTTGATGGATGCCAGGGGCACAAGCCCTTTGTCTTTTGCCTTTTCTTCAGACATAAGAAGAACCGCAGCAGCTCCATCGTTAATTCCTGAAGCATTGCCCGCAGTTACTGTCCCATCCTTTTTAAATGCTGGTTTTAGCTTTGCAAGTGTCTCTTTTGTTGTGCCGAACCTGGGGAATTCATCTGTATCAAAGAGAACGGGCTCGCCTTTTGGCTGGGGAACTGCTATCGGGACTATCTCATCTTTAAACTTACCAGCCTTGATTGCAGCTTCTGCCTTATTCTGGCTTTTTGCCGAGAATTCATCCTGGTCGTCCCGTGTAACATTATATTTTTCTGCTACGTTCTCCGCTGTTACACCCATATGATAATTGTTGAAAATATCCCATAATCCATCATGTATCATCAAATCCACGACTTCATCGTTCCCCATCTTCGCTCCCCACCGGTTTTTTTTCAACGCGTACGGGGCTGTTGACATGGACTCCATGCCGCCTGCAAGGACGACATCCGCATCACCCAGCATGATGGCTTGAGCACCTAGAACAACCGATTTCAAGCCCGAGCCGCACACTTTATTAACGCAAAAGGAAGGGACCTCTTTTGGAATCCCCGCCCAGATCGCAGCCTGTCTTGCCACGTTCTGGCCATGACCTGCTGAAAGAACATTTCCCAGGATTACCTCATCAACGTCATTTGATTCAACATTACCCCTTTTAAGGGCATCTTTCAACACTACCGAGCCAAGTTGTCCGGGGGTGAAATCCTTCAAACTTCCCCCGAATTTCCCCACTGCAGTTCTTGTTGCCGACACAATAACTACATTATTCATTTTTTCACCATTTTATTTAATCCTCTGATAGTCCCTCGAAAGGCCCCTGAATTAATTCAGGGTCTTTGGGGTCATTAAATTACTAATCCGCCATCCACACAAAGCACTGCCCCATTAATAAAGTTTGCCTCATCCGAAGCCAGATACAAATATGCATAGGCAACATCCTTTGCTACTCCCAGCCTGCGCAATGGAGTTTTTTCTTTCATCATTTCAAGGATTTTTTCAGGTACGTTTGAGGTCATAGGAGTCGTAATAAACCCAGGCGCCACAGCATTGACCCGTATCCCTTTTTTACCGAGTTCCTTTGCCAGGGTCTTTGTCATGCCTATCAGACCGGCTTTTGTTGCAGCATAATTGACCTGGCCGACATTGCCGTTGAGTCCTACGATCGATGATGTATTGATAATTACACCATTCCCCTGGTTCATCATGACTTCAACCACAGCCTGGGTGCAGTTAAAAACTCCTTTAAGATTGACGTTGATAACCTTATCCCACTGTTCCTCAGTCATTTTTGATAAAAAGGCATCCTGAACAATGCCTGCATTATTTATCAAAACGTCTATTTTACCATATTTTTCAAGAGTGATTTTAACCATCTGTCTTGCTTGTTCCCTGTTGGATACATCTAATTTAACAAAAAATCCCTCTCCATTTTTCTTGATCTCTTCTACTGTCTCCTCGCCAGCCCTTTCATTCATATCGGCTACAACAACTTTGGCTCCTTCTTTTGCGAACAGGAGCGCAGTCTCTTTACCAATACCGCTTCCCGCTCCTGTAATAACTGCAACTTTGTTTTCAAGTCTCATTTTTTGTTCACCTTTGATTTACGCTTCCTTCTATTTTGTTCAAGCGTCTTTTCCTTGGCTAATTCAGGCTTCTCTTCGTTTCCTGATTCAATCTTTTCTTCTCCTTTTCCATTGAAAAGAGACCTGGGCTTCAACCACGCTGCGATCCTGGGACAGACCTCTTTCTGGGATTTTGAGCCCACAAATATTCCTATATGACCGGTCGGGAAGACCAGAGTCTCTTTATCTGTACTCGATACCGCATTTGACAACGGCTTACTTGCATCGTTAGGAACGAGGTGGTCGAATTCTGCCATGACATTAAGCAAAGGCATGGTAATATTTTTCAAATTGATCTTCGTACCATTGAGCTTCATCTCATTCTTGATGAGAAGGTTTTTCTGGTAGCAGTCTTTCATGAACTGCCTGAAGGTTTCCCCCGCCTGGTCGGGACTGTCGAATATCCATTTCTCCATTCTAAGGAAATTCCTGACAATCTCTTCATTTCGAAGCTCGCCTTCTTTATCTCCAGGTTCGCATTCGATCCGTTCGAACAGACCTACATACTTATCGATCATAAGCCTGAATGGGTCTGTGAGCAGGAATCCGACATTCAGGAAATCCCCGGGCACTATTCCGTAGTAGTCCACGATTTTATCCACGTCTAAGCTTTTTGCCCAGAGATGAAGCATCCCTTTATCAGTATCAAAGTCCACAGGAGCCACTAAAGTAACCAGATTTTTTACTTTTTCAGGATGCTGTGCGGCATACATCACAGAAAGAGTCCCACCCTGACATACTCCCAGCAGCGTAATCTTATCCTGCCTGGAAAGCTCTATGATCTTTTCCACAGCATTATTTATATAACCGTTCACATAATCGTCGAGTGTGAGGTATCTGTCTGCACCCGATGGATATCCCCAGTCAATGACATAAACATCAAAACCTTCTTCCAAAAGCTTCTTTATCACACTCTTATCTGGTTGGAGATCCAGAATGTAGTACCGGTTCACGAGTGCATACACTATGAGTATTGGAACTTGATGTGGTTTTTCAACAGCTGGGATATAATGGATAAGTTTCATCTTATCTTCGGAATAAATGATCTTCGATGGCGTTGTTCCAACCGAAAATTCGGGTGGTTTCAGGAATAATTCCATTCCACATTTGAATTTCTCATAATCTCCTATTAAATTAAGTCCGTTCATGTCATCTCCTTCTCCAAATCCCTATTTTTTCTCCTTTAGTTCTCTGATCTGGCTGGTCAGTTCTTTTACTGTTTTCTTAAGGGAATACAACTCTTTGTTGATCTCGTCGATTTCCGTCTTTGTAGGGAGATTCATGGGTTTTAGATAATTCTCTTCAAGCATTTCCCTGTTGTATTTTTGAAATTCCATTAAATTCGAATTTAATTTCCCCATATCCGACGCAAAGTGGCCTGATTTCAAGAATTCCTTGAAAGTCTCGCTATACGTCTCTATCCAGATCTTGTAAAAATCTTTGCATTTCTCAGGACTGATTTCCCCTTCCATATCGGTTGCTGTCTTTTCCTGCACTTTGCGCATTGCTTCCATGAATACAACCTGGAAATTAGAACTGGTATCCATCCCTGCGGCATAAAGGTTAACAAAGGTAGAGAAACCCTTCATCATTTTTTCAGATTTCTCACGCGCTGGACCCAGGGCAGGCATCTCTACGAGCCTGCCTGTGGTGGCGTTGTATACCTTTAACCACTGGTCAAAAAATTCCTGGGTGGATTCAAAACCTGATTTTCCCATATTTAACCCGTCTGAATCGCTCATTTTTTATTCTTTCCCGGATATGCTGATGCCGAACCGAAATCAGATTTTACCCACATCTTTGACATCTTGGTAAATGTGTCAGCGTAAATCTTAGCCATGACCTTTACAGACTCCATGATATCTTTCATAGGGCCTCCTACTGTAGGCATGTCCTCAAAAAAGCTATCAAAAGCCTTTTCATACATCTTTACCCATAGATTATAGAATTCTTTATATGCCTCTGGATCAGAGGTTTGTTTCGACAGCTCCTTAGCCTTTTCTGACATTTTTTCAAGTGCAGCTATCCAGGACTTGTACATGCTCACATAAATATTGGTGCTCTGAACAAAATGCTCAAACATTACCTTGGAAGGTTCCATGGACTGGATATGCTTTCCATAGATTTCCTGATATGTATCCATCCATAAGGTATAAAATTCCATATAGGCTTCTGGGCCTGCATCTCCCCGAGAGATTTCTGCCATTTTCTCGGAAAGTTTCAGCATGGATTCATTCAATGGCCCGCAAAGCTGTGCGTATGACTTCTTCCACAGTTTTGACATCTGCAAAAAGCTCCCTAAGTAGATATCTGGTATGCCCATGTAATTCCCAAATATCTCTTCTGTACTTTCTTGAGCAGGCAGTTCTAAAAGCTCATCGAATATTTTTTCATAAGTCTTCATCCATATATCATAGCATTCTTTATATTTTGCCGGATCTGGATTGCCCGAAAGTATCTCTCTTGTCTTGCTGGAATTATCTTCTAACTCTTCGATCCACGACCTGTAGAGTTTATTGGAATCCTCTGCGCTTGAGAGGAATTTTTCAAGCGTTTCTTTATTGGATTTCAGTGTTGGGATTGGATAAAATTTACCAAAGGTATTCTGGTATGTTTTAATCCATTCATCATAGAATTCCCTGTATTTCTGTGGAGCAGCTTCTTTTGAGAGAATAGATGTCTTCTCAAGCATCTCTCCTGTGGATTCGATCCAGGGCTTGTATAGCTTTAAGTAAGAATCCTCCCACATTTTTGAAACTGCTTCATAACTGTCAACCCATGTCTTGGAAATCTTCTCTTCATTCACGTCTTTTTTTTCTTCAGTTCTCTTGACCATAATAATTCACATCCCCAGCATTTCTTCTATCATTTCATCTGCACTCAGCAGGTATCGCGCTCTTTCTATAAACATATCGGAAGGCGTATCTCCGTATACTTCTATTTCTTGGAGGATATTGGAAAATTTATAATTCCCATATCCCACAATGTTAATAAACGAACCTTCGTTGTCAATTTCCTGGACTGCACCGTCTATAATATTGGGTGAGCCAATTTCTTCAGGATCCATATGATTAAGCTCCATATTCTAATTTTTTGGATTTTTGAATTCTTAAGCCCCACTTGTGGAGGCGGTGTACGATTTCATCCAGATCTTTGACATGCTGGTAAATGTATCTGCGTATATCCTGGCCGCATTCTTTACAGGCTCCATAATCTCTTTAAACGGGCTGAATGTGGGCGTGTTCTCAAAGAAGTTGGCAAGTGCCTTTTCATATGTTTGTGCCCAGAGATTATAAAATTCCGTATGTGCCTCTGGATCTGCGCTCTTTTCTGATAGTTCCTTGGCTTTTTGTGACAGTTTTTCAAGGGTTGCTATCCAGGACTTGTAGAGGTTCAGATTAACGTTTTCGCTCCGTACGAAATACTCCAAAACTTCCTTTGAAGGCCGCATGGACTGGGTATCAAACAACCTTCCATAGGTCTCCTGATAAGTATCCATCCATAATGTATAAAATTCCTTATAGGCTTCAGGGCTCGCATTCCCCCGGGAGATTTCTGCTGATTTCTCTGAAAGCTCCAGCATAGAGTCCATATACGGCACGTATAGCTTTGCGTATGAATCTTTCCATAGTTTTGATATCTGCTCAAATGTCGTTGAATAGAAATCCGGTACGCCTGTGACATTCTCAAAGATCTCTTTCATATTTTGCCGCAATGGCAGAGTAAGAAGCTCGTCGAGCATTTTTCCATATGATTTGATCCACATCTCATAGACTTCTTTATATTTTGCAGGATCTGCTTCGCCCTGGAGTACTTCGCGGGTAGCCCTGGAATTCTCCTCTAATTCGGCGATCCGTAACCTGTAGATTTTATTCGATTCATCTGCGCTGATGAGGAGTTTCTCAAATGTTTCCTTGTTGGACTCCAGGGTCGGGATTTCATAAAATTTTCCGAAGCTGTTCTGGTATGTTTTCACCCATGTATCATAAAATTCCTTAAATTTTTCAGGTGCAGCATCTTTTGAGAGTTCAAACGCTTTCCCGAACAGCGCTTCTGTGGATTCGAACCAGGGCCTGTATAGCTTTAAGTAGGAATCCTCCCACATTTTTGAAACAGCCGTATAGTTGTCTTCCCATGTCTTGGAAAAATTCTTGTTTTCTTCGTTCATATATTTTTTTTCTTCAGTTTTCTTGACCATAATAATTCCCTTCTCCAATTTATTTTATCTAAACCGGCAGTTCTATCATGGATGGTTTCCCCACGATCCCGAAATTCAGCATCTACCCGATTTAGCTATGCCTACATCTTCTTTATCATATATAAAGTTATTTTTCTATATTAATCATTAAATTATGATTAATCATTAAATTAATATTGAGATAGATGTGGTTTACAATAAAATTTAAGATTGGATTTTTCCAATCTTAAACCGCACTTGTGGAGCTGCGATACCAGTATTTAAATACGGGGTATTTTATATTTAAACCATCTGATTCGCTTATGTTGTATGCTTTCCCTTTCTCGGATACGCTGACGCTGAATGAACACCCGATTTCATCCATATATTGGATATGCTGGCAAATGTATCTGCGTATATCCTGGCCGCATTCTTTACAGGCTCCATAATCTCTTTAAACGGGCTGAATGTGGGCGTGTTCTCAAAGATGTTGGCAAGTGCCTTTTCATATGTTTGTGCCCAGAGATTATAAAATTCCGTATGTGCCTCTGGACCTGCGCTCTTTTCTGATAGTTCCCTGGCTTTCTGTGACATTTTTTCAAGGGTTGCTATCCAGGACTTGTAGAGGTTCAGATTAACGTTTTCGCTCCGTACGAAATACTCCAAAACTTCCTTTGAAGGCCGCATGGACTGGGTATCAAACAACCTTCCATAGGTCTCCTGATATGTATCCATCCATAATGTATAAAATTCCTTATAGGCTTCAGGGCTCGCATTCCCCCGGGAGATCTCTGCTGATTTCGCTGAAAGCTCCAGCATAGAGTCGATATACGGCACGTATAGCTTTGCGTATGAATCTTTCCATAGTTTTGATATCTGCTCAAATGATGTTGAATAGAAATCCGGTACGCCTGTGACGTTCTCAAAGATCTCTTTCATATTTTGCCGCAATGGCAGAGTAAGAAGCTCGTCGAGCATTTTTCCATATGACTTGATCCACATCTCATAGACCTCTTTATATTTTGCAGGATCTGCTTCGCCCTGGAGTACTTCGCGGGTAGCCCTGGAATTCTCCTCTAATTCGGCGATCCGTAACATATAGATTTTATTCGATTCATCTGCGCTACTCAAGAGTTTCTCAAATGTTTCCTTATTGGATTCAAGGGTCGGCATTTCATAAAATTTTCCGAAGCTGTTCTGGGACGTTTTCATCCATTCATCATAAAATTCCTTAAATTTTTCAGGTGCAGCATCTTTTGAGAGTTCAAACGCCTTCCCGAACAGCGCTTCTGTGGACTCGAACCAGGGCCTGTATAGCTTTAAGTAGGAATCCTCCCACATTTTTGAAACGGCTGTGTAGCTGTCTTCGGAAGTCTTGAAACTATCCTTATTCTCTTCGTGTATATCTTTTCTGTCTTCAGTTTTTTTAACCATATTATTCATCTCTTTATTTAGTCCCCGTATACGGGGTCTTTATTTATTCTCAACCAGTCCAGTGGGAATAAATCTCACTCCCAACAACTTTTTGATATCAAGCAACGGTATGTGATAATCTTTAGATACATAAAATTCAGCCTTGATCAAGGCTTCATTTTCGTTCACACCTGCATGCATGAATGCCATCTTTCTTTTTGAAATTGCTGTCAATACATCAAATATATCCATGAGTAGCCAGCTTACCCCTGGGTTTTGCCCAGCATTTCTTCTAACATTTCGTCGGTACTTAGAAGATATCTTGCCCTTTCCATGTCTATCTCCCCAACCATCTTCCATGAAGACCGGTCATGGACGAGTACTACTTTGGGAAAAAAATTCATGAACTCTGGAACTGGTCCATTTCCCGCATCAACTGCGATGCCAGCAAACAATCCTTCGCGATCAATTTGCTGGATGATACCTCCCGGTATATTTATTTCTTTAAATTCCATTTAATTCACCTTCCAATTAATCCCTGAATTAATTCAGGGCTGAACCCAGTAGAAAAGTTCTGCTGTTTTTTGGGTTCTAATTACTCACAACCCCGCAACCTTAACAATTTGGGCTATTCAATAAGGGTCACTCTCATATATATAGCAACAACTATCATATATAATTTTTGTTTAATATTACTACTTACATTTATGATTAATCATTAAAGTTAAACGTGATCATTCTCGCCTTGTTATTACGATAAATTCCACTTTTCTAAATATTCCCATCCAAAAAATCACTCATTTAGTTCGCATGCATCAGGCATCCAGATGTGAGCCGGCGATTCTATCCCCAGGAATTTCCCGAAATCCTCGCTATTTTCCTATTTCTATGGTTCCTCCGATTTCTCTTACACAATTTAGTTGTTCTGTCATCCTTTTAATATAAAAAGGAGAGTAAACTACGCCTGTTGGCACGTATCTTTTTTCCCTCACAGGTCCTTAGTGTCATTTTCCGTAGCTAAATCATTCCATATGTGTTGTCATTGCTCTTCTTAAATACATTCACCCCGAGGACCATATGAGGCATTAATCCAATTCCCGGATACTTACCAGACCATGTTTATAGACAATGGTTTTTATCGGTTTCTTTGATTTAATATCCTTTGTTTCCACTAAAATAAGTTCATACTTGTCACAACCTGTCAATATTCCCGTTATTGTTTTCCCGCTCAAGGTTTCACAAACAACTATTTTATTCATGAAATCATTCAAATATTTATTTGACTTCTGTGACAATTCATCGATATTTTTCTGTTCTGCAAACATATTCGTATCACTCTATATTCAGAATAAGAAACCAACATAAAGCTCGTTGCTAAAATTTGAATCTCTTCTGACCAACCCTAACCATGATTTCCGAATTTATAAAAGATTTGATTCAAATTCAGTTTAAGAGAAGGAAAAGAGAAAAATATCGGGTAAAGTAATAAGGCAGAAAATTCCATTTGGAAAATATCAGCCTTAATTGCGATCGATCTACGCGAACGGATGCTTCGCCTTTTCCTTCTTCGAGAGCGCTTCCTCGACTGTTGGCTCTCCTTGCATCGCTCTTTTTATAGCAAGTTTCGTGGCCTCGTAGTTAAACTTGTAAACCTTGTCCTTATCCTGCGCATCCCACTCGATGAATACCGAAACGATAATGAGAATGTCCTCAGCCTCGCTTTTATTGATAATTCCTTCCTCCACGGAATCCATCACAGCCTTAGCAATGGCGGCCTGAGCTGGACCGAACATGAGTATTGCCTGCGAGGCTTTCCTGATCGTTACCTTATTGACCATCAGCGTTGCCGGCTTCGGCTGAAGGTTGGGTTCAAGCACTGCCAGGAGAGGCGTATGCCCGTATCGAGGCATTGCAAGCGAATTCATGAAAGCTGTTTCTACTGCACCGCCCTTGGGTCCTATCACGAGGTCGATATGAGCGATCTCGGGACCTGAACCTGCAAGGGCTTCACCAATTAGACTCTTAGTAATTCTTTTTGCCAAATTAGTCACCCGGTATGCCTAAAAGAGGTGATAGTATTTGACTTTAATCAAAACCCGAGCTCAACTTTTTTCAACTCACTTTTCTTTTTCTCAAGGAACTTGTAAACCGGCCCATGCGTTGATCCTTCCAGAAGCATATCGATACCCGCCCGCGCCACAGCATTCTGTTCCGGATACCCGATCAGGCATATGGTCTTTCCGTAAACGGAAATACGCGCATTGGTAAGCGTCTCAAAAACCTCGCGGGTCTTGCCAGCTTTTCCTATGATCCTTCCTTTCAAACGTTGAAGATCTTTTTCAGTCCTGGCGATATTGGACAGGTCTATGCTTTCAAATATCAGAAGATCATCATCAAATAGACGAAGAGCTTTTTCGGGACTGAAGCCCCTTGCTATCGCATGTACTACCTCGCTGGCTCGCAATCCTTTTATAGGGTCTTTGGCATTCGATATTTCAACATCCCCGCTCTGGCTGTCTATATTGAGGGCAGCAGTCGATTTTTCTTCAATAAGCTCTTTTGTTCCGCCTTTTGGCCCGACTAGAACCGCAACTCTCTCAAGCGGGATCTTAATATGGTCTGTCATTTCTTATCCTCCTTTATAGCTGAAATCATCTCTTCTTCATTCACAGTAATATCGAATTTCCTGAAGAATCTGGCGATATTGGTCACATCGCGCCGCAGAAACATATCTGCATTAAAATGGTCCTTAGTTACCGATTGCCCCATGTCGATTATAACGGGTTCAAGAGTATTCATGTCAACCAGTATATTGTATTCGCTCAGGTCGGCATGAATGAGCTCTGCTTTGGAATACAACAGTTTCATATATTCAACGGTCCTGTCGAAAATATGCTGCATCTCTTCCTGGGTTATATCCACGTCTTTCAATTGCGGCATCGCGATGCCATCTTTTCCAATAAATTCCATCAGCAGGATGTTCCTTTTGGTAACATATGGCTTTGGAACCCTTACTCCTGCTTCTTCAGCCCGTTTGAGATTTTTGAATTCCTTCTTTGCCCACGCAAAGATGATATCTTTTTTTGAGTGTCTGATACCTGCAAAACGCGGATCCCCCAAAATATAATCCTTCATTGCATTGAAATTCGCAGTGGTGATCATATATATCTTCACGGCTACTTCAGAAATGTCATCCTTTTTTGAGATCGCATGAAAAATATTTGATTCCTTTCCCGTACTTACAGAACCCCCAAATGCATCAATGAAACCTTTCTTGGAAAGCTCATACAGCGCCATCAGAGTTGCATCATCAAAAACATCACTAAACGCGGCCCTCTGGCTGGAATCTTTGATCCGCATCCGGAATTCATCGACGATGACATCCATTCGGCTGAGCTTCTTGTCACTGACCATATTTCCCGTTAACTTTTCAAAAATCCCTTACGTTCAAGCCAGTTTACCTGAGGTCCGCTGTATTTCCACGCGATATCTGCTTTTTCGTTCTGGAAAGACCATGGAACAACGATAACAACATCCCCTTCCCTTATCCATATGCGTTTCTTGATTTTACCGGGAATGCGAGCAAGCCTTACTACCCCATCCATGCACCTCACTCTTATCTTGTTTGCTCCGAGCAGGCTTTCTACAATTCCAAGCACCTCGTTTGCGCCTTTTTGTGGAATGCGAACCCTTGTGAATTCTTCCTCGGGCCTGGGGCCACCCTTTGCTCGCTCTTTCAGTATAACACCTCGTAATTCACATTTCTATATGTCTCCGCTGTATGTAAAGGTTACTGAAATATAATTCCAAAAAATTCTATAAAATTATACGATACTTATTTTAGAAGAGATTACAATAAGTCCTGCAACCCTGAGGAACCAATGTCCATTTCAATATTAGGCCTGGAAGGAACAGCATGGAACCTGAGCGCCGCGATCGTTGACGAGAACGATGTCATAGCGGAGACCACGGCCACTTACATGCCTGAGGCCGGAGGGATACATCCCCGTGAGGCCGCGCAGCATCATTCAAACCATATCGGAGAAGTGGTAGGTGAAACCTTAAAAAAAGGCGGAAGGACTGTCAGCGCAGTGGCTTTTTCGCAGGGGCCGGGTCTAGGGCCATGTCTTCGCACAGTTGCCACAGCAGCAAGGGCGCTTTCATTGTCTCTTGGTGTGCCCCTCATAGGGGTCAATCATTGTATTGCCCACATCGAGGTGGGAAGATGGAAAACACCTGCTAAGGACCCTGTCACGCTATATGTGAGCGGTGCGAATTCCCAGGTGCTGGCATACAGGGCAGGACGCTACAGGGTTTTTGGCGAAACACTCGATATCGGGGTAGGCAATGCCCTTGACAAATTCGCAAGATCGGCAGGGCTCAGGCATCCCGGCGGTCCGAAAGTGGAGGATTTCGCTAAAAAGGCAACGCGTTATATCCCGCTACCCTACACAGTAAAAGGAATGGATTTCTCCTTTTCGGGTCTGACCACAGCTGCACAGGAGTCTTTAAAAAACTCAAAGTTGCCCGATGTGTGCTATTCCTTCCAGGAGACGGTCTTTGCCATGCTCGTGGAGGTGACAGAACGCGCCGTCGCTCACACGGGAAAAACTGAAGTGCTTCTGGCAGGCGGGGTGGGCGCGAACTCACGCCTTCGAGAGATGCTTAAAATAATGTGTGAGGACCGGGGTATAGAGTTCTATGTGCCTGAAAAGCGGTACATGGGTGACAATGGAGCCATGATAGCTTACCTCGGCCTTTTAATGTTCAGGGCGGGGTATAGAACCGGGATTTCCGAATCCGCCGTCAACCCGAATTACAGACCCGATGATGCGGAGGTCGGATGGCGGTGATCGCAAGCGGGGCTGAGGCCGTAATAAATCTGGAAGAAAATACCATAATCAAGACACGGATAGAGAAACGGTACAGGTTGAAGGAAATAGATGAAAATATCCGGAGAGAGCGTACAAGAACGGAAGCAAGGCTTATTTCTGAAGCGCGAAGATGCGGTGTCCCGACGCCGATAATTAAGGACGTTTCTGATTTTGAAATAAGAATGGAATATATCGACGGGACTGCACTGAAAAATATAATAACACCAGGTCTCAGTGAACTGACAGGAGAACTTATCGGGCGGTTGCATTCCTGCGGCATTGTTCACGGCGACCTTACCACATCTAACTTATTATTCCGGAATGGAAAATTGTTCCTTATAGACTTCGGCCTTGCGTCTCTGGACAAGAGTGTGGAGGCGAGGGGGGTGGATGTCCACGTATTTTTCCAGACACTGGAGAGCACCCATGAGAATGATGAGGAACTGATTGCTGCTTTTAAGAAAGGTTATTCAAGAACCTTTGAAAATGCAGAAAAAATCATCGAAAGAGTAGAAGAGATTGAAGCCCGGGGAAGATATGCCTGAAAAAAATTAAGGAGTCGGTTAAGACCCCTCTAATCCGGTTTAATATCCTCCTCCACCCCCAGTGTAGCGTGAATTGACTACTATGGGGTATTCCTGCGAATAGACGTCAACACCATCGACCTTCGCATATGCCCGAACGTAAATGCTGCCACCGCCTGAAGGGGCAGTGAATTGAGCGCTGAATTTCGCCGGCGTATTACCGCTCTGTACGCTGCTGACCCTGGGATAGCTGGAGATATTAGCACTGCCGCTGTTGAAGCCCCAGTAAATCGCAGTCTGGCTGATGCTGCCCTGGGTCCCACCAGAGACCTCCCACTGGATAGTGAAACTGGTATCTCCATCCACGCTCGAAGGATGGGATGTTACTTTAATGGCCGCTGGAGTGCCTGATACGGCGGGGGCCGGTGTTATTGTGATGGTTTGTTCAGGAGACCAATAGAAGACCGTATCTATTATAGCATGCGCCCTGAAATATATCACTCCTGGATTGTTTATGGTTATGTTTGCGCTGAAACTTGCGGGTATTTTCCCCCCCTTGGGTGTTGTCAGGCTCGGGTAGCTCTGGAGTGTCAGAGGCTCGGATTTCGACTGATTACCGTAATGCACTGCTGTATGGGTGATATTCTTTTCAACCGGACTGTTGACCTTCCAGGTTACTTCAAAACTGCGCCCCGCCTCCGCTGTAGCAGGGGCTGTCAATACTTCCACGCTGGTTCCCGCGGCCGGGGTGGGTGCAGCTGGTGCTGTAGTTGTAGGTTTTGCTGTTTGTACGGTTTGCTGTGGAGGCTGGCTCACGCAGCCTGAAATGACAGACAATACAATAGCAACAGCCAGGATATTATACACTATTCTTCCCTTAAACATGAATTAACCTCCAATTTTATATTATATAAGATGGTATTTAAGACATTCTACTGGCACCGGCGGATTATCAGGGCCGGACGATTTCCCCTGTCCTGTCGTATGTACTAAGCCCCGATGGCAGTTTTTCTTTAAACTCTTCAGAGCGCAGAGCTTTCAAAAAGATCTGTATCTCCCTGCTATCCAGCAGGTTCATCGGAATCACGAAATCATATTCTTCATCTGCGATTTTGATGAATTTAAGATCGTTGTGCTCTGCTGCCGCGCGGATCCCGATTCCGGCATCAGCCTTTCCAAGCTTCACCGATGCTGCAACGGCGCTGTGTGTTTTCGCCTCCATATGGTAGCCCTGTATGCTGCCCGTGAGTTCCTCAAGAGACAACCCTTTTTGTTCTGCTATTTCCTTTAATTTCATATCGGTCATAACCCTTGTTCCGGAACCTGTGTTCCTGTTTATCATCCTGACATTGATGATATCCCCAAATCTCCAGATATTGCTTTCATTTCTAACTATCAGACCCTGTTCCCTCAGATAGCCTTTTATCAATACTGCATTCTCTATACCGAACTTTTTCAGGAAAGGCAGATTATACTCCCCCGATTCATCAAGCAAATGCACCCCCGCAATATCGGCAATACCGTTCCTGATCGCATTCAATCCGCCCGAAGAACCCGCGTTTATCACGCGTATTTTTAATTTCGAAATATCAGAAAGAGTATCCAGCCCGATGCAATTGCTCCCCACGAAAAGCAAATCCGGCGTTTCAGGTTCCCCAAATAAGGTGACCTCCACACTTTCACCCGCACTTATCATCTCTGCATCAAGCGGTATCTCAATAAATCCATCAGCTTCGGAAAGTGTGGTTATGGCACCGGAACCTTTCTCGATCGGGTATGCCCTTCCTCTTACCAGACCGACCGGAAGGAGCTGGCTTCGTCCCTCGCTGCGGACGCGTATTGCAAGTTTTGCCGTTACACTGATTTGTTCCTTCTTTTTCCCTGTCAATTTCCTGATAAGCGGTGCCACGAACTCATTAAAAATGATAAGTGAAGATGCCGGATATCCAGGGAGGCCGAAAATCGTTTTGCCGAATACTTTTCCGATGATCGCTGGTTTTCCGGGTTTGATATCGATCCCGTGGGCAAGTACAGTCCCGTTCTCCTCAATTATCCTGTACATGATATCTCCGCAGCCTGCAGATGTGCTCCCCGACGTAAGGATGATATCACAGTTCCCGGCAGCTTTTTCAAGGACTTCTTTCATTTCAGTCTCATCGTCACCGACTATGCCGTAGCGCGCAGGAGTCCCGCCGCACTCCCTAACGGCCGAGGCGATAGAAAATGAGTTAATATCGTATATCTCTCCTGCCTCGAGTTCTCTTCCCGGTTCCGCAAGCTCATTCCCCGTGGAAATAATACCCACGTTCAGGCCATATACCCGGACATCTTTCCTCCCTGTAGCAGCAAGGACACCTATCTCCCTGGCACCAAGTGAAGTTCCCTTTTCCAGTACCCTTTCACCAGCCATGATATCTACCCCTGCGTGCATTACATTTTCATTGATGGAAACGGGACGAAGTACGAGCAGGTCTGTATCAATAATAGTGTACTCTACCATAACCACGGCGTCGGCGCCTGAGGGCATGACCGCGCCTGTCGATATCTCGGCAGCTTCTCCCGTACCTACGTGGACATCGGAATTTATACCTGCCGGGATCGAACCCGTGAGTTTGAGTTGCACAGACCTATCTTCACGCGCCTCGTAGGTATCAGAAGCATGAACCGCATATCCATCCATTGAGGCTCTGCTGAAGGGAGGGACATCCACAGGAGAAACCGAATCCTCAGCGAGGACACGCCCGGATGCATTTTCAATATCCACCTGCATTATGCGTGGCTGGATACCGAGGTGCCGGATTATGTTTCTTGCTTCATCCATTGTGATGAGTTTTCTGAATTCTTTTTGCACTTTCACAATCATGGAGCCGTTTAGTTAAATCGTTTACCCACTGATTCAGTTAAATGAATTTGACCACAAATTTGTATTCAAGTCATGAAACCTTCGTAATTTCCAATTTGTTCTAAGCCAATGGAATAAGTTCCCATCCAGATATAAGGCCGGACAAGATTTGCAGAAAGTGCTGGTCTTGAGGCAATGCCGGCAGCTTCTGGAACTATACTGGCGATAACTTGTACCCCACTTGATTCTGTCATTTGCAGGTTTTTATTAGCTATCTGACGATCTGCCTTAATGATCTCAAAACCTTCCTGACGACATGTTAATGCCTCCATTAATCTTTTTGGGTAGCGTGGTAAC
The DNA here is from genome assembly GCA_027460535.1 of Candidatus Methanoperedens sp. Classification (NCBI taxonomy): domain Archaea; kingdom Methanobacteriati; phylum Methanobacteriota; class Methanomicrobia; order Methanosarcinales; family Candidatus Methanoperedentaceae; genus Candidatus Methanoperedens; species Candidatus Methanoperedens sp. The sequence continues at coordinate 91 of JAPZAR010000006.1, read as the reverse complement.
GGTCCGATTACCAACATGACCATATCGGTCGACTTCGTGACTGGACCTTTCCGCGCAGCTGTCGATATGCATAAAAGAACATGCGAATGGC